>JAAZBV010000081.1 GCA_012513605.1 Desulfatiglans sp.
ATTAGATTCTTTTGTGTTACTATCCTTCTGGATCACTTGGGTCTTGTTCATTTGGTATCCTCCTTTTTAATGGGTTAAAAAGAAAATTATATCAAATGGCTTCCAAGTGATCCACATAGTATCTACATGACAAATCATGTATAAAATATTACTCTCCCTCATGTTCAATAGCACTTCTTTTTCCCCTCTCTTCATTCACAAAAAAGGCGATAATGACTGATATCAAAAAAAATATTGAACAGATCAGTATTGCATTTTTAAGTCCAAAAAGGCTTTGAAGCAAACCTATGCTCATAAGTCCCAGAATGGCAGCTAACCGGTTTGAAAAACTCCACATCCCGAAAAACTCCCCTGCCTTTGTAACAGGTGAAAACATCCCCACCATTGCCCTGCATGAGGACTGTGTTGACCCAAGCCCGATCCCGGCAATGGAGCCTGTCACAAGAAACATATGCTCAGCTTTAAAAGAGGTGCTGCATATCCTGTTTATAATATCAGTAATCTCAATCACCCTGTAAATTAAGATTATTACTGTAAACCATATTATAAGGGTCAATATGAATGTCTTTTTTGCGCCCCATTTGTCCTGTATAATCCCGATCAAAAATGCCCCGCATGCGGCCGTAATCTGGGTGATAACAAACATGAGGGTCTGTGTTGTGCCTGACCATTTAACTATCTGGTCTCCATATATAAAGGCAAAACAGATAACAATCGAGAGCCCTGCATAGGCAAAAAAGAAGGATGATAAAAGAATAACAAGATCCCTGAAGCTTTGGATCTCCATTACAGTCTGTTTAAGCCTCTTAATCCCTATTGAATAATATGTTTCACCATCTGGTAAAACCTTTGGCCTTGTCCTTTCTTTAACCCACAAAAATGTGGGGATTGCTGTTACAAGAAAAAAAAGAGCTGTTACAGGCCCGACCATGCGAAGGTTTGCATAATTATCTATTGTGTATACACCTGCATGAATTATAAATATAACAATAGCAGTTGAAGCAAGACCGCCAAAGTAACCAAGTCCCCATGCAAAGCCCGAAATTTTCCCCATATCCTCAGGAGAACCAAGACCCGGGAGAAAGCTGGAGACAAATGCCTCACTGTATGAAAAACCTATATTCGATATAATAATTAGAATCATACAGGGAATTATTAATCCAGGCCTTACAAAATAAAGGGCAGCAGTCGTAAAAACTGTGAGGAGCCAGCTCATAAACAGGAACCTCTTTTTTGCCCCAGTAAAATCCATTATTGCACCCAGTAATGGCGATGACACAAGTACCATAAGATAACTTATGGAAAGGGAAACGCTCCAGAGAAGATTACCCAGACGAAATTCAGGCCCGTCACCAACAATGACACTTGAAAAAACATTACAGAAGACAATCGTAATTATAACAGTTGTATAGGAGGAGTTGGCAAAGTCAAACATTGCCCATCCGAAAAGCTCCCTGCGTGAGGCCCGATTAGCCATTGTCATATATAAGACTCCTTATGTATTTCAGAAAGGGCAAAAGAGGAGATAGTAAAGAGTATAAGAAAATACCCTGTATGCTATTTACCAATTATTTTTACCTTTTTCCTCTATTTCTTTTTTCTATTTACTCTTTCCTATTTTCTTTTTTCCATCTAATTATATTTGCGTACAATAACAAAAAAAATCTCTTATAGCTGATTCAGTCTGAACACCAATTTATTTTTGTTATATAAAACATTTAAAACAAAAAGTTGGCTGACAGCTGATCGCTGACTGCTGAAAGCCCCATCCAGAGCTTGTCTTTTTCCGGATGAACACAAATTAGAGAATATAATAGATTTTCGATATATAATAAACCTTCGTTCCTTCGGGTGTGGAGATATTGATTTCATCATCCACCTCTTTTCCCAGCATTGCTTTGCCTAATGGTGAATCCATACTGAGTTTTCCCTCATCAATATTAAACTCGTCAGGCCCAACAATACGATATTCGACCTCTTCCCCCTCTTCATCTTCAAGGGTAACATAAGCGCCAAAATAGACCTTATCCTGATCGTCAGGAATAGTATCGACTATAGTAATATCGTCGAGACGTTTTGTTAAAAAACGAACCCTGCTGTCAATTTCGCGCAACCGTTTCTTGCCATAAATGTATTCGGCATTTTCGCTCCGGTCACCCTGTGCAGCAGCCTCCGCAACCCTTTCAGTCACAGATGGCCGTTCAACCTTCCACAGATACTGAAGCTCATCATTTAATTTTTGTGCACCTTCAGGGGTGATATACTTTGAACTTGGTGTTCCAGGAGGACGCCATCTACCCATTTTTTACCCCCACTACTTTAATACTATTTTTCTACTCATTCCCATTGTCTCCGTGGGAATACCATTCCTGACGCTCTGCGTCTTTCTACCACTCTTTACAAACATCAATCAACCGGTTATTTAGTTTTTTATATCAGCTTTCTGCGGATGGATTAATACAGAAAATGGCTTTTGGAGATATTCAAGCAAGAAGGATTACTCTAAAAATTAAAGGTTGATTGATGTTTATATAGGATGATAAAAAGAGATCAATCCTAGTGTTCCCAAGGGGACCATATGAACAAGTTAAAAAAATAAATATCAAACAATAACTTTTTTATCTAAAATCGATTTTTCAGGAACCTTTTATAAAGCCAGGGGTACTAATATTATAAAGAAGGTTATGGAGCCCTGATGAATGACAATACAATAATAAGGCTTATCCAGGATGGTAAGATCGATGCCTATGCAAGGCTCGTTCAAAAATACCATAAAAACCTCCTTTCATTTATATATAGGCTGGTTCGTGATCCGAACATAACTGAGGATATAGGTCAGGAGGTATTTCTTTCTGCCTATAAATCACTGGCCGGTTTCAATACCGAAAAAGGAACCCCATTTTCAGCCTGGCTCTTTGTTATTGCACGCAATAAATGTGTGAACTATCTCAGGGATCATAAAAATGTAAAAACCCTGCCTGTTGATGAACTGAAAACATTATCGCTCCATCACGATAATGCTGAAGAGGCGCTGATCAAGCAGGAGGATTTACAGATATTAACAACCTCACTCAGGCAATTGCCTGAACCATTCAGGTCAACGATTCTGAAAAGTTTAGAGGGGGCATCTATGGATCAAATAGCCTGTGAATTTGGAATACCCCTGTCTACTGTAAAGACACGTTTATTAAGGGCAAGGGCAAAAATTAAAAAGTTAATGAACATTTATGTCGGAGGTGTAGGTCATGAAAGAAAAATATGAACCATCAACAGACTTTGTCTTAAAGGTCATGAGGCGTGTTTATGAATACGAGGAGTCAAAGAATCCAATCATTCAATGGCTTTCTGCTCATTCATCAATACGATATGCAATGATGGGGATTGGCGCATTACTCGGCATATTCAAGACAATACCTGCTTTCTAAATTCAAATGAGGAGACTAAAACAAATGGAAGATGTTAACCATGCACCTGTTCTTGATCATGCAAAAATTGAAACAAAATCAAAATTAAGGGAGTATATCGAGGCAATTATTTGGGCCATATTTCTTTTTCTGATTATCAAGACATGTGTGGTGCAGTCATTTAAGATCCCATCCAGTTCAATGGAAGATACACTTCTGATAGGTGACCACCTGATGGTAAACAAGTTTCTATTTGGCATCAGGATACCTTTTACAGACCTGAGACTGCCTGCGATAAGAGAGCCTGAGCGTGGAGATGTAATAGTCTTTAAATATCCTATTGATACCTCCATGGACTTTATAAAACGGGTCATAGGCGTGCCCGGTGATGAGATCAAAATCATAGATAAAAAGGTCTATATAAACGGTTCTCTTTATAAGAACCCTCATGAGATACATAAGGACAACCAGGTTTTTCCGGCTGAAGCGGTTGCGAGGGATAATTACGGCCCGATTCGCGTGCCCGGGGACTCCTATTTTGTAATGGGCGATAACAGGGATAATTCCCATGACAGCCGCTTCTGGGGTTTTGTTCCCAGATCCAATCTTGTGGGTAAAGCAATTATAAAGTACTGGTCATTGGATAAAAACAAGTGGCATGTACGATGGGAGAGGATAGGAAGGGTTATCGAGTAGTCAGGAAATTTCCTGTCCAGTTTTTGCTCAGCAATATACATATTTTACCCGTAATTATATATTAAAATATCTTCTGAAGATTTTATATTGATGATAATTATTGTATTACCAATCACTTATTGTTAACTATCAACCCTGGCACAATAGTTGTTATATCATGTGCAGATAAATATCGTTAAGGCTGTCGCTATCCTCTTACCAAACCTGATCCCATGTAAAGCAGATCATTTAGGCCACCGCTGGTGATTTCCTGCCGCTAACAAAAAAATCATGTTCCGGTTATTTAGCATAAAAAAGAGGCTTACTGCCTCAATCAATAAGGCAAATGATCTATATTGC
The DNA here is from genome assembly GCA_012513605.1 of Desulfatiglans sp. NCBI lineage: Bacteria > Pseudomonadati > Thermodesulfobacteriota > Desulfobacteria > Desulfatiglandales > Desulfatiglandaceae > Desulfatiglans > Desulfatiglans sp. The sequence continues at coordinate 4,440 of JAAZBV010000081.1, forward strand.
TTTGATAAACTTATTAAAAAATCAGCTCCGCCTGCGCCTAAAATAAACATATCTTCCGACGATGTAGCCATGTATCAATACACAGACGGTACAACAGGTGTATCAAAGAAGGTCATGCTGGGTGCGCGCTTCCCTTCTTTCATGTGTTCGGCCTCACTGTGTGCATGATTTTTTCTATCCTGATGGGGATGGAGAATAATATCGTGGCAAAGCCCCAGGCAGAAAATCTGATTAAGGCAATCACAAAACATAGACCCACCTTTGCCCCAATGGTACCCACCATGTTTAAAAATATTTTTAGGCACCCTGATATTGCAAAGGCTGATATGATCTCCATAAGGGCATATTTTTCAGGCAGAGCCCCGATACCGGTGGAAATAATAAAGGAATTCGAGGCCAGAACCGGATAAAGGAGTTGATTTTATCAGGGGCTGATACAGTGTGTACCCCAGGGGATATAGAAGAGGTTATATATACATACCCAAATATACATGAGGCCGCTGTAATAGGTATACCGCATCCAAGCTGTGGTGAGGTGGTAAAGGTGTTTGCAGTGCTGAAGGAGGGGAGAAGTTTAACACAGAAGGAGCTGATAGATTATTGTGCCGGGAGGCTCGCCAAATACAAACTGCCGGTAAAGGTGGAATTCAGGCAAAGCCTGCCTAAAAATACTGTGGGTAAGATACTTAAAAAGGTATTAAAAGAAGAGGAGATAGAAAAATCATTGACGAACAGTAAAAATGATAGCAGCCTGATTACAGAGCATCCTGCAGGGCATGTATTATAAATAGGTAAAATGGCAGCATGATGATATTAAGTGGAAAAGTAATTGCCAGCGCCATAGGTACATAAAGACCAGGGTTAGCTTCAGGTATAGAAAACCTCATCGCTGCAGGTACAGCTATATAGGATGCACAGGCACAGAGCACAGTAAAAAGAAGTGCATCGCCCGTAGAAAAACCTAAAAGATTTGAAAGCAATATCCCTGTCAAGGCATTAAAAAAAGGCATAACCAATGCAAATAAGACAAGAAAAAATCCGGCCTTTTTAACCTCATTCAATCTTTTATCAGTAACCAGCCCCATATCAAGAAGGAATAGAGAAAGCATCCCTGAAAAAATAATGTCATAAAAAGGCCTAAGAGAGGCAACCCCGTTTTTACCTGTAATAAACCCGATAAAAAGACTTCCAAGCAGCAAAAAAACAGACCCGTTTGTAAGTGTACTTTTAAAAATAGCAAGCGTAGATAATTTCATGCTCTTAATACTTGGAGAAAGTCTGTACAACAATACACTTATTATCACTGTAGGGTGGGCATGCTATTACAAGCATTATTGTGTTTGCATCCACAAATCCTGAAAGGGCATTACTTCTTCCAGCAGAGGTAATAAACACTAAAGTATCCTTTTCATTCTCCCGGATTATTTCCATTGCCTTGAGCGGCACCTTATGAGCAGATGCGACCCTCATGGTGCATGAAATACCAAATCCTGCCAGCGCATTATTTATTTTTTCGCAGTAATCTTTATCAGAGCCTGAGCCCATTATAATAATTACCTGAGACATATTTTGATCTCATCAATAAATAGTTCAAAAATTTTTATTATTCATACAGAATTTCAACAAGCTCTTTTGCCTTTACTTTGGTCTTTTCGAGGGCGCCTTTTCCGGCCTCTGTTATTCTGTAATACTTCCTGATCTTTCCTTTAACGCACGCATCTTCGCAGGAAAGATAACCTTTCTGTTCAAATTTATGAAAAAAGGGATAAATAATCCCATATGACACTTCATAACCATGTTTCTGAAGTTTCTCATGAAACTCTTTTCCAAAAATCGGTTCTTTGTCAGCATAATGAAGGATTAGTATTTTAATAGAACCCAACAGAAAATCATGTGTCATAGCCTCAGGCATAATTCCCTCCTTAATATTTTATTGAAAAACAGGTTTACTTTACTCATATTTTTACTTCTATTGGTTGTTCATATCCTTCATTTCAGAAAGAATATCCTTTAAAGATGCAGCATCAAACCACCTCTTACCGGTAAGTTCATTGCAAAAGGATTGATACATTTCTGAAATGAGCTTTAAATATCCTTTAGGAAGGGCTGGAGGAGGTGATTTAACATTCTCCTTCCACTCATGCCTGTTTTCTTTTTTTTCCTTTTCAGTGTCACTGTACCATGAGGTCTTCCTGTAGAATTCTCTCGCCATCTCCTTGCTCACAGGCAGACCTTTATATGTAAACCGGCATTCGTCAGGAGTTCCCATAATATCCACTACTATAATGTTACGATCCTCATCCATACCAAACTAAATCTTTCCATCTTCATTTATCAGACCAATCCTCTCCGCTTCAGCACACGAAGCAGTTTTACCTTCATCCTGTTGCTCGCCTTTTCAAGTGAAGTAGTCTTTACACATCTTTCTCCTTCGATAAGGCCTGTATAATGACTTGGGATACCCATTTCATCAAGTTTTTCAAAAAAAAAGGCCCCTGTAAGACACAGGATTTTCCCTTTATCCTTGATATGATCGGGCATTTCGCCCCAGTCAAAAACAGAATAGCGGTCAGAGAAGGTAAAGATGCCTGAGCCTGTTTTATTTGATCCAAGCTGCTCAAGTACTGTTAAATTTTTTACGCTACCCATTATTTATCCCTCTCAATTGAGATTTTATTATCCAATATCGCTTGCCATTCTTTTATAGCTGTTATACCGCCTTTTCGCATCCTCTTCAGCCTTTTTGAACATATCTTCCGCCATCTCCGGGAACTCATTTTTAAGCGAGGTATATCTTGTCTCATTCATAAGGAATCCTCTGAATTTGTCCCATTCAGGCTCTTTTGAATCAAGGGTGAAGGGATTTTTGCCCTCGGCTTCAAGCGCGGGATTATAGCGGTACAGATGCCAGTAACCGCTTTGAACCGCATTTTTCATGACTGCCTGGGAGCTGTTCATACCTGATCTTATCCCGTGACTGATGCATGGCGAGTATGCTATCAAGAGAGATGGGCCAGGATATTCCTCAGCCTCCTTGACTGCCTTTAAAAACTGGCTCTGATTTGCGCCCATTGCCACCTGGGCTACATATACATACCCATAGGAGATTGCCATCATACCAAGATCCTTTTTACGGGTTCTTTTGCCTGATGCAGCGAATTTGGCAATTGCAGCGGTCGGGGTTGATTTTGATGATTGCCCTCCGGTGTTGGAATATACCTCTGTATCCAACACAAGCAGATTTAGTTTTTCATTCGCTGCAATAACATGATCAAGGCCGCCATATCCTATATCATAGGCCCAGCCATCACCGCCTATGGCCCAAACAGAACGTTTTCGTAAAAAATCCCTGTATTTTAAAATCTCCTTTGCATCAGGGCTGCTGTCTGTTTCAAGGATCTGCATCATCTTATAAAATAATTTTCCAGAGGCTTCAGGATTATCCTTCTCCAGCAGCCACTGAACTATCAAACTGGATGTCCCCTTTGAAGATACTTTTTTACTGTATGCCTGAAGCAATAGTATTGCACGTTCCCTGATTCGGCTGTAGCCGAGCTGTATACCGTAACCATATTCTGCGTTATCTTCAAACAGAGAGCTTGCCCATGCAGGCCCGCGACCCGCATTATTTACAGTATAGGGAGATGAAGCGGCGGTGCCACCATAAATTGATGAGCATCCTGTTGCGTTTGCTATCACCATCCGGTCACCGAAAAGCTGAGTTAATGTTTTAATGTAAGGAGTTTCCCCGCACCCTGCGCATGCACCGCTGAACTCAAAGAGGGGCTGACAGTACTGGCTTCCTCTCACGCTGTATTTATCAGCCAGGTTATCTTTATATTTAATGTTTTCAGAAATATAATCCCAGTTGGCAGACTCCTTCATTTGGGTGTGAAGAGGTTTCATGACAAGCGCCTTTTCCTTTGCGGGGCAGATATTTGCACAGACCCCGCACCCCTGGCAGTCGAGCGGGCTTACCTGAAGCCTGTAGGATAATCCATCAAACTCCTTGCCTTTAGCCTTTACAGTGGTTATCCCTGCCGGCAGAGAGGCAATCTCAGCGCTGTCAAGGAGGAAAGGCCTTATCACAGCATGAGGACATGATAAAGAGCACTGATTGCACTGTATACAGTTTTCAGGGATCCATTCGGGCACATTGACTGCTATGCCTCTTTTTTCATAGGCTGAGGTGCCCTGCGGGAACACTCCACCAGGCCTGTTGAAAAAGAGGCTTACAGGAAGATCGTTGCCTTCCATCCTGTTCATAGGTATGGCAATATCCCGGACAAACTCAGGTAATTTCTCTTCGCCAGTGGTGTTTTTCACAACGATATCCTTCCAATTTTTATCAATCCTGATCTCTATTACGTTAGCAGCCCCGAGATCAATTGCCTTCATATTCGTATTGATGACATCAGCCCCTTTTTTTCCATAGGTTTTTTTAATCGCCTCTTTCATCTCAATTTCAGCATCAGCATAGGGGATTATGTCTGCAATTTTAAAAAATGCTGCCTGCATGATTGAATTGGTTCTGCCCGGCATACCAGCTTCAACAGCAAGATTCGTTGCGTTTATGATGAAAAACCTAACCTCCTTTTCTGCCAGGGTCTTCTTTACTTTATCAGGAAGCTTTGATTCTATCTCATTTTCATCATACATACTGTTAAGCAGAAAGGTCCCCCCTTTCTTAATACCTTTTAAAACCTCATATTTTTCAAGATATGATTCCACATGGCAGGCAACAAAATCGGGGTTTGAAACAAAGTATGTTGACCGTATGGGATTTTTACCGAACCTGAGGTGAGATATTGTTATACCACCTGATTTTTTTGAATCATATTCAAAATATGCCTGTGCATACTGATCAGTATTATCACCGATGATCTTTATTGAGTTTTTGTTTGCACCTACAGTCCCGTCTGACCCAAGCCCATAAAATTTGGCCTGAAATATCCCTTCAGGGTCTCGATATTCAGATATCGATAAAGGAAGTGAGGTGTTGGTTACATCATCAGTTATTCCGACAGTAAAATCCTCTTTCGGGTTTTCAAGCTTCAGATTCTCGTAAACAGCTATTACATGAGCTGGAATTGTGTCTTTTGAGCTTAGACCATACCGGCCTCCGACTATAACAGGGCAAGCCTTCCTTCCATAGAACAGGCTCTTTACATCAAGGCAGAGCGGCTCTCCTGTGGCACCAGGCTCTTTAGTGCGGTCAAGCACTGCTATCTTTTTTACTGTTTCAGGTAATACTTTAAAAAAATATGCAGATGAAAAGGGTCTGTACAAATGGCATGTGATCACTCCCACCTTTTCGCCTTTTTCAACAAGATAATCAATTGTCTCTTTAATTGTTTCAGTTACTGATCCCATTGCTACAATTACATGTTCTGCATCAGACGCACCGTAATATGTAAAAGGATGGTATTCACGGCCGGTAATCTTTTTTATTTCCTGCATATAACTTTCAACAATGTCCGGGATAGCATTATAAAAGCTGTTCAGTGCCTCCCTTCCCTGAAAATATATATCAGGATTCTGGGCAGTGCCTTTTGTAACCGGGGCCTCAGGGTTGAGCGAACTTTTTCTGAACTCATCTATTTTGGTGTAATCGATAAGCCCGGCCATTACATCATAGGATATCTCCTCTATTTTTTGTATTTCATGGGAGGTCCTGAAACCGTCAAAAAAATGGAGAAAAGGTATTTTCCCTTTTATTGTCGACAGATGGGCGATACAGGCCATATCCATAACCTCCTGCACGCTGCCGCTTGCGAGCATCGCAAAACCTGTCTGTCTTGCTGCATAAACATCTGAATGATCTCCAAAAATAGAAAGGGCATGGGTGGATAAGGAGCGTGCACTTACATGAAAGACTGATGGAAGCAGTTCAGCCGCTATTTTATACATGTTCGGTATCATCAGGAGAAGCCCCTGTGATGCTGTAAAGGTGGTTGTAAGTGCGCCCGCCTGGAGAGACCCATGCACGGTTCCGGCAGCACCGGCCTCAGACTGCATCTCAACAACTCGCACCGGCTCTCCAAATATATTCGTTTGGCCGTAAGCTGACCACTCATCAACTGATTCAGCCATTGGCGAAGATGGGGTTATCGGGTATATGGCTGCTATCTCGGTCATAGCATATGCAACATATGCTGCCGCTGTGTTACCATCCATTGTCTTCATTTTACGTCTCATATTATTTTCCAAGGTTTGATCCTCCAGTGAATGTTTCTGATATCTATTATCAATATCAAATATTGATAATGATAATGGATATCAATATTTATTTTTGTCGTCAAGATATTTTTTTTAAAAATAATTATTTAATAACGCTGTTAGTACTGAACGATCAGGGAATATAAAAAAGACAAGCTTACCCAGTAAAATTAAAGTATATCGAAATGCACTAAAACGCGTTTCTATATAATTGAATGGGTGTATTAGATTATTACTGATTATGTATTGTGAAGATACTTAAATATTCCAGGTCATGTATATTTGGAAAAAGGAAAGCCTATATCCTTAACAGCCTCTCCACAAAGGTTTTGGCCCTGATCTTTTCGATCTTTTTAGTATTTTCATCCATCTGCCGAAATTCAGACTCTATCTGCCCCTCGATGATATTTATTTCATTATTGTACACCTGTATCTTTGTCTCCAGGTCAAGTATGGCAATCTTGTCTTCTCTTAAAAGGTTGCGGCTGCTAAAAGATTTCAGGCGTAGCTGTGCATCTTTTTTTGTATCCTCTTTTTCCTTCAATAATGCCTTCTTCTCCTGAATAAATGCACTAATTTCTTTATTTTCCTTAAGTAAGGGGGATTCCCTTTCCATTGTAAAAAAAAGGTATGAAAAACCAGCTAAAAGGATAATTAAGGCCAGAAATACAATCTTGAAGACACCGGAAATAAGCTTTACTGCCCCTGACAATAAGTTGAGCCGCCCGAAAAAACCAGAGATCTGATCGCTCTTTGTGTATTTCACATCAGTCCCTTTAACCTGATGCCATATCTTTCCTATAGCCTCAGTGACCTTTTTTATGTCATCGCCAAGGTTTTCCCCGAGCTTACCTGATTTACATTCCGATATGACCGAATCTTTTCCGGAAAGCATGTTTTCTACAGTCCTGTCAAAACTCTTCATGATTACATCGGTGTTTACCTCTGCTGTAAATTTGCCGGGAAACTCCTTTTTGAGAAACTTTATATCATCTCTTAGATGGACAAGAGATTTTTTTATCTCCTTTCCAAACTTGGCAAGGTAAACATTTTCCGCAAGGTACTCATAGCCAATAGAAATGAGAAGAAAATTATCCCGGATATTTCTGAGAGAATAAAAATCGGCCTTATTTATGGTCATTTGGAAGCCTTTTAAAATAAATTATAAACAAGTAATACAGCAAATAATCTTTTTTATCAAAAAAAATTGACAAACCTGAAAAACATCAAGTAAAACAACAAATTCGCAACATCGATACATATGTTAATTTACCCGTTTTACCTGGAAATAATTTCCTAGGGTATATAAATAAAGTCGGCATATGCCGTCAAATGATAAATAAAAGTTTTATAAAACTGACTTGGGACTATAATGGCTGATAAGAATAAAGGAAGAATAAAATTAAACAGCGAAATGTGCAAGGGTTGTTATCTTTGTATTTCAGTATGCCCGAAACATATTATTGCTGTATCTGAAACCCTTAACCATCAGGGGTATTACCCTGTAAAGAGTACGGATAACAGTGATGACCCGAAGTGTACAGGGTGCGCAATGTGTGCAACCATATGCCCTGATGTTGCAATAGAGGTTTATCGTGACTGAAAAAGTACTGATGAGTGGAAACCATGTTATAGGCGAGGCAGCAGTGAGGGCCGGTTGCAGATTTTATGCAGGATACCCTATTACCCCCCAGAACGAACTTACCGAGTACATGGCAGGTGCAATGGCAAAGCTAAATGATGGGACATTTATACAGGCAGAGAGCGAAATAGCGGCCATTAATATGCTTATAGGGGCATCAATGGCAGGGGCACGTGTCATGACAAGTTCATCAAGCCCGGGTATAAGCCTTAAACAGGAGGGTATCTCATTTTTATCCGCCCTTGAACTCCCTGCGGTTATAGTAAACTGTATGCGCGGCGGCCCGGGGTTAGGAAATATTGCACCGTCCCAGGGTGACTATTTTCAGGCCACGCGTGGTGGAGGACACGGTGACTACAGGAATATTGTCCTTGGCCCTGCAACAGGTCAGGAGATCTGCGACCTTGTGACAAAGGCATTTGACTATGCAGATGAATACCGCACCCCTGTAATGATACTTCTAGACGGGATGATGGGGCAGATGATGGAACCGGTTGTTTTTCCTGAATACAGGGACATTTACACACTACCAGAAAAACCATACAAGATCGATGGCGCAAAGGGAAGGCCAAGGCGTGTTATCAAATCCCTTCTGCTTGATGTAAATGTTGAAGAGGCACACAACTGGAAGCTTGTTAAACGATATGAGCAGATAAAAGAAAAGATCCAGATGGCAGAATCATACCGTACAGATGACGCAAAACTCACAGTGATTGCCTATGGTATTGCGGCCAGGATAGCTAAAAGCGCTGTTGATAGGGCAAGAGAAGAAGGTATAAAGGCAGGGCTTTTCAGGCCTGTTACCCTTTGGCCTTTCCCCGAAAAATACTTAAAAGAGGCAGCCTCAAATAATACAGAATTTCTAATCTATGAGATGAGTACAGGCCAGATGATCGAGGATGTAAGGCTATCGTTAAACGGAAGCAGCAGGATACATTTTTATGGCCGTCCGGGAGGGCCAGTATCCACACCAGCGGACATATTTGAACAGATAAAAAAATATTATCCTGAATAACTGACCGTTATCAGGTTTTTATTACAAGGGATCACATATGACAGAGACAATCTTTAAAAAACCAAAGTATCTTAAGGATGCGGTTTTTCACTACTGCCCGGGCTGCGGCCACGGTATAACCCACCGTCTTGTGGCAGAGGTTATTGAAGAGCTTGATATAGCTGACAGATCCATATGCGTGCCCCCTGCAGGATGTGCTGTACTCGCTTATGACTATTTTGATATTGATGTGGGCGAGGCTGCCCACGGCAGAGGCGCTGCTGTTGCAACCGGTCTGAAGAGGGTACTCCCTGACAGGATAGTATTCACATACCAGGGTGACGGCGATATGGCTGCCATAGGCACTGCCGAGACAATACATGCAGCAAACAGGGGTGAAAATATAACAACCATCTTTATCAATAACGGAACCTACGGTATGACAGGCGGTCAGATGGCGCCGACCACACTTGTTGGGCAGAAATCCACCACTACACCGGGTGGCAGGGATACAAAAAGGGATGGTAACCCATTAAGGTTAAGCGAAATGCTGGGGCTCCTGGATGGTACATTTTATATTGAACGTGTCTCTGTCACCTCACCAAAAAATATAAGGGCTGCAAAGAAGGCCATAAAAAAGGCATTCAAGATACAGATGGACAACCTCGGATACTCACTGGTAGAGGTGCTGTCCCCATGCCCTACAAACTGGAAGATGTCACCAGTTGATTCATGTAAATGGATAGATGAATACATGACTAAGGTATTCCCCCTGGGTGTAATAAAGGATAATTCAGATAATAAGTGAGAAAGGGGATATTTGAGATGATTACCAAAACAGCTTTTGCAGGATCAGGCGGGCAGGGAGTCCTTTCAATGGGATATATCCTTGCCTATGCTGCCATGAGAGATAAAAAAAATGTGACATACCTCCCTTCTTACGGGGCAGAGGTGCGCGGCGGCACTGCAAACTGCACTGTATGTATATCAGATGAAGAGATCGCTTCACCGGTCGCCTCAGCGCCGGATTATGCCATTGTTCTCAATAAGCCATCCATGATCAAGTATCAGGGCATGATCAGAAAAGGTGGAATCATGCTGGTTAACTCCTCACTTGTGGATGCAAAGGCTGAGAGGACGGATATAGAGGTGGTATATATCCCGGCTAATAAGCTCGCCCTTGAACTCGGCAGTGAACGGGCAGTAAACATGATCATGCTTGGGGCATTTGCAGCAAAAACAGGGGTAACCTCCCTTGAATCCCTCGCAGGCGGGATGAGCGATGTGTTGAAATCCAAGAACGCCGGCCTTGTTGATCTGAATAAAAAGGCTATGGAAAAGGGGGCAGAATACGCTCTTAATCCCAGATAAAAGAGGATTCATATAAACTCTATCAAAGAGGCGTCATAATCCTCAACCTTTTCATATCCCATAAGATTTAAAAGGGTTGCTGCTACACTGGAAAGGCCCCTCTCCTTTAGCTGAGCCATCCGGTATTCGCCTTTATATTGGGGATCAACAATGACAAAAGGTACAGGGTTCAGTGTATGTGATGTCTTTACGCTTTTCTTTCCATCCTCTCCTATTGTAAACATGACATCCGCATTACCGTGATCAGCAGTAACAACAGCAATCCCACCCAGTTTTTCAACAACATAAATAAGCTCGCCAACGCATTTATCCACCATCTCAACCGCTGTTATGGCTGCATCCATAACCCCTGTATGGCCGACCATGTCGCCATTTGCAAAATTGAGCCTGCCGAACCGGTATTTTCCTGTCTCAAGCAAAGTGATAACCGCATCCTTGATCTCAATGGCCTTCATTTTGGGCGCCTTATCAAACTGTATCCTGTCAGATGGTATTTCAATATATTTTTCAATGAATTCATCAATATATCCTGACCGGTTCCCGTTCCAGAAATATGTTACATGACCGAACTTCTGGGTCTCTGATACAGCGAAGGATGTGATCCTGGAAGCACACAGGTATTCACTCACAGTGCGCTCTATGGAAGGGGGCTGTACAAGATAATTGGGCGGGATATGTGTATCGCCGTCATATTCCATCATGCCTGCATAAAGGATGTCCGGTAAGGGGCCGCGGTCAAACTCCGTGAAATCCTTTTCTGCAAAGGCCCTTGATATCTCTATAGCCCTGTCACCCCTGAAATTAAAGAATACAACCGAATCACCATCCTTTATTGTGCCGCATGGTTCACCATCACTACCTGTAATGACAAATGAATCAAGGTACTGATCAGTGATCCGAGGATCTTCAGCATAATAGGTCTTGATGGCCTCTTCAGCAGACCTGAATCTTCTGCCCTTGCCAAGCACATGGGCATCCCATCCCCTTTTTACTATGTTCCAGTCCGCATTGTATCTGTCCATTGTAACCTTCATGCGTCCCCCACCTGAGGCTATCCTGTAATCAAGGTTTTTATCCCTTGATATATCCTCAAGCCTTTTTTCAGTCGGAATAATGTAAGAAAGCGCGCTCTTTTCGCCAACATCCCTTCCGTCCAGCAGGGTATGTACCCTCACCTTTTTTACTCCTGATTCCAAACACTTACCTATAAATATATAAAGATGATCAATATGGGAATGGACATTACCATCGGAAAGAAGCCCGATAAAATGAATAGTCCCGCCTTTTTTTGAGCGGGATTCCATATCATGCCATATTTTTGACGTAAATACATTTCCGTTCCTCAGTGCAGTATTAACCAGGCTTGCCCCCTGCTCAAAGACCCTCCCTGCACCAAGTGCATTGTGCCCCACCTCGCTGTTACCCATGTCATCATCAGAGGGAAGACCTACAGCCCTGCCATGCGCCTTTAACATTGTGTAGAGTTCTGATTTAAACAGGCGATCCAGGACAGGCGTATCTGCAAGATAAACTGCATTGGTCTCATCATTCTTACCGATCCCTATGCCATCCATAATAATAAAAAGCAGCGGGCCTTTTCTTCCTTTAAAATTTTTCAGGGGCGCTAGTTCAAGGGACATTTTATTCTCCATTAGATTTGGTATTTAAGAATGGATGTTACGACAAAACAGAGAAACTGGTCAAGAAATCTATTATTTTTTACCTATATTATGTGCTGCGTCAACTTTTCGTCTATTCTTCAATTTTACTATTAGACCTCATAAAAAAAGAATGGTTAAGATCAAGATAAACCCGATCATGCTGTTACAGGAACTCCTAATAAACTTAATGTAATACATTGATATCTTTTGTTTAATTTAATTTTTCCATTAAATAGCTATAAAGAAAAAAAAGACCCTGTCAGGGCAGCCCTGACAGGGTCTTTTTTCAGAGATTAGGAATGAAGTAAAGGAGGGAGACTCCATTTCCTTGATAACTTATATAGCAATTTTGATGCCAGACTCAGGTTAATTTCTATATATTTATTGTTAAAAATCTGTCAGAAAGCCTCTTAATCTTTTTCATATCTACTTCCACACCGAGCCCTGTACTATCTAAAACCTGGGCCTTTCCCCCGAATTCAAATGATACATCCCTGTCAGTAATATTCTGCGCAAGAAGCTGGTTATCATATGAACCATCATAATAGAGAGCATCATTTGAAAGAAGTGAGAGTGCGCGCCCTGCAGCAGATAAAAGACCTGATTCACCGAGCTGGCAGCCGATCTGAAACTTCATGCCTCTCTTGCGACAGTAATCTATCATATTCAAGGAACGTCTGAACCCTCCGCATTTGGAGAGCCTTATGTTGATCACCTGATAACACCCGGTTCCATTAATGGCAACAAGGTCACCAAGGGTACAGGCAGACTCATCTGCCATCAGTTCAATCCCATGTTTAAGGGCCTTCCGGCTCAGCCTGATGATATCAGGGTCATCAGGGGACATCGGCTGTTCAAGTAACTGAACCTTATACCTTTTTAGGAGTTCAAGGTGAGCTTCACCTGTTTCAAGGCCCCATGCACCATTTATATCAACCTTGAGGTCATAACCCTCACTGTAAACCCTGCTTACTGTTTCACAAAGCCTGTGATTATGCCCATAATCATGGCCCAGTTTCAGCTTTATTTTTGATATACCAAGTGCCTTGATCCTCTCGCATACCTTTTCAACGACCTCCAGATTCCCGAGGGGTATGGCTGCCCCGTAAAAAACAGTATCGGTAAAACAGGCCTTTGAAAAATAATCCATCAGCGGCCTGTTTTCACACCTGGCCAGTGCATCAAGCAGGGCCATTTCAATTGTACATATGGATGCATTCATCTCCTTTCCGCAAGGCATTGCATCTATCAGTGCCCATATCTGCTCCACGCACTCAAGATCAAGAGGAAACTCCTTCCTGTCAACAAGATGACTTATATCCTTTTCAACAGTTTCAGCGGTTTCACCGGTCACATATGACCTCGGAGCGCCCTCTCCTGCCCCCAGTACCCTGTCATTTTCTCCAAGGAGGATCACTGCAATATTATTCACCCAGAGTCTTTTTCTTAATGAATGTGAAAACTCATCTTTAAAAGGCAGTTTTACCTTTGCTATGATAATTTTTCTTATCCGCATCTATAACTGCTTTTCCAATATATTATGGCCATTCTGAGGGTGGCCAGGAAGATCAATTATAAATCTTGTCCCCTCTTTCACCATGCTTTTCACCTCAATAGTGCCGCCATGATCCACTATATTCTGATGAACAATAAACAACCCGAGGCCTGTGCCCCTGTGATCACCGCTCTTATGCTTTGTTGTAAAATATGGGTCAAAGATCTTATCTATCAGGTTTTCAGGGATGCCTTCACCTGTATCCTCAACTATTATACGGACGCCGGTGCCATTGTTGGTTTCAGTGAATCTTTCTGTGGTGATCATTATCATTCCTTGTTGAGGGGTGAACTCCACTGCATTGGAAAGAAGGTTTAATATCACCTGTTTAATCTTCTCACCATCAATCCACACCTTTTTAATTACCGGATCAAAAACCCTTTCAACCCTTATCCTCTTTGCATTACTCTTGGGTGAGACCAGCAGTATCATCTTTTCTATCAGTTCGTGTAGGTTTGTTGATTCAAATCTCGATTCCCTGATGTTTACCAGGTCAAGAAGCTCTGAGATGAGGTTATTTACCCTTTCTGTCTCCTCAAGGGCAATCTTGTGAAAATTTACCCTGTATTCCTCATCATCTATTTTATAGGGCAGCATCTGAATAAAGGTGCCTATGGCAGTCATCGGGTTTTTGATTTCATGGGCAAGCCTTGCAGCCAGATCCCCGAGGAATGCAAGCTTTTCCGCCCTGCTTAAAAGTGCATGTGAACGCTTCAGTTCCAGCATCTGCTCCTTAAGCTGTTTGTAGAGTCTTGCATTTTCTATTGCTATAGCGATCTGGGGCGCAAAAATTTCAAGGGCATCGCGTGTCTCTCCGGGCACGCCATCCACCTCAAGCGAATCGGTTGCAATAACACCTATCACCTTTTCCCCTGTTATAAGAGGTACAACATTAACTGATCTGGATTTACCATAGCTTAAAACAATATTCTCCTTTCGCAAGTTCGATTTTTCAACATCAGGCACATACTCTGATCTGCCTGAATTTAAAACTCTCACAAGCATATTGTTCACACTGTTAAGGGGCACCCTGTATCTTGATATCATTTCAGGGAGTTCACCCTCAAACCCTGTTGCATGAATATACTCCAGAACGCCCCTCTTTTCATTAACAAGGAGTATCAGTGCTCTTTGTATATTGCACACACTGGAAAGGGTATTCATGATCACAGTAAGGAGGTTATCCAGGTTCAGGACAGAAAGGATGGCCTTGCCAGTCTCCTGTATTGCCTGGAGCTGTTTTACCCTGTTATTAAGGTCTGTATTGAGCCGGTTTACCTCTTCAAATTTATGTTCAATAATGAGCTTGTCCCTCTCCATCTCTTTTATGGTATCGTTTAACACTGACCGGGATGAGAAAAATCTTGAGAAAAATATCCTGATGTTATTCTTTGATGACCAGCTTAAATGATATTCACAATAAGGGTTGCCACTGAAATAACACCCCTTTTCTGTTACCGAAATGGGAAAACCTCCCCATATGACAGGCATATAACTGTATGCCCCCTGGTTGTAAAGGCATATATCCTTTGAGACATCCATCCCCTTTGTCCAGTGAAGCCTGACAATAGCGCTGTTACTTTTGATCTCAACCAGTTCAACCTTCTTGTTCCTGTTCCATTTATCATTAATTCTCTGAAGGTTCTTTAGACCCATTTTTATCGTGAAGAAAGCCTTTACAATGATGCGCTGCCCATATCCCAGGTGAAAATTCTCTGCCGCATACCGGGCTATATGAAATGCGGTCATTTCATCTTTAAAATAGAGCCTTGCCCTTTCATACAGCCTTGAGGCAACAGTGCATGAAATCCAGTTGGATCCATCGCAGAGATATGATTCGGGATCAGGTAAAATATCTATCACCGGATCAAGATCTTTTAATAGATAGTCCAGGTCACCCATGTTTTTTTTAACATAGTTTATTATAGCCCTCGAATTTATACAGCTTACCTCTTTATTCATATAAGAACACTCTGCTTACCTTAAAGATTTATAACCCTTCCGCTTCTCTCACCTGACAATTCATTCTTTTTTGCTCTTCTCAGGGTAGAAAGCACCCCCCTGAGCGATTCAAGGTGTTCACTATTTACATTAAGGATATCCCTTTCGCCATCTTTATAACATGGATCAGGTATAACAGGGTCTGTGAGGGATGATGCAGGGAGCCTGAAAAATGGCACCATTTTTAAAAATGCATTCTGTAGTTTTTCTGTATTATTTGAAAGCCTGTATATCCTCTCTGTATATGACATGACCTTTTCAAAATCCAGGTCACGTGATGGTTTTCTTACAACATTCTGGCCAAATACACCATCATCATCAAACAGACAATCAGGCAATGAAAGTGCAAGACCATGTATCTTTGTTTTCGGGTACACATGACACTCACCGATCTTGAATATATGCCCTGCACTACTGCAATAGCTGCTGAGTTTTTCCACAAAATTATAACTCTCTATCAGGTCAGCCTCTGTATCACCCGGATAACCTGCAATCATGAACATCATAAGGGGGATTTCATACTCAGATGCCTTTTTAAAGATAGAAATGGTATTGTCAAGATATCTTTTATAATGGTCATGGCCCTTAATCTTGTTCATCCTGGTAAGCGTGCTGAAGCTTGCTGATTCAAAACCTAGCACAAGGGTGCCGCATACATCATAGATTTCAGGGATTAATTCAGGGTTAAAAATATCACATCTGGTTTCAAAATGGATCTTCATATCAAGTTTTCTTAATAATGGAACAAGGTCACATGATTTAAACAGGGCATCACAGACTACAATCTCCTTTACAGTGCAGCCGCTCTCAAGGTTGGTCAGGTCCTGCTCTACTATTTCATATGGCACAGTAAATCTTTTTGGCCGGATATAATCCTCCATGCAGAAATTACATTTAAAGGGACACCCCCTGCTGAATGAATATGGCAGCACATCATAAGCCCCGGGGTTATCAAGCAGGGAGAGATCAAGTGGTGCCTTTTCTGTAAGATCAAACCTCTCACTGTCACCAGTATGAATTAAACCCCCGTTTTTCTTCCAGACAAGCCCTGCTGTCTTTTTATCTCTGGGCTCTTTACCATCTTCAAGCCTCTCTATGATCTTAAGGGCAGGTATCTCACCCTCCCCCTTTACAATAAGATCAACTGCATCTGTTCTCTTGAAAATCTCCTCATAGTAAATTGTGGGGAAATATCCCCCCAGAAATAAAAATATTCCGGGGGCCTGTTTTTTTATCCTCTCGCATAAGCTTATGGTTTCCTCTGCCTGTGATATCGCTGTGCATGAAATACCTATCCCCAGTGGTTTAAGCATTGATATATCATGCAGCAGTTCATCGTAGAGCTTTTCCTTGCCAGCCTGGTTCAGGGGAAGCCCATAATCCATTGGTAAAGATATGACCTTGATATCGCTCCCTGGCCGTTGTTTTTTAACATACCCTGCAATCTCAAGAAGTGGAAGGGGGTAGGCCGGGACATACATGCCTATGTTTTTGGAGACAGGTTCTATGAATAGTATCAATATGCAGCCCTTTCCTGTTTAATTATGTAACTATTTAAACCTGAGTCTCAAGCAGAGGCAGGAGTACCGGATGAGATAGCTCAGTTTCTGCCCTGTGCCCGAAAACTGTATGGGAACTGCTCAGCTCCGGGTATTTTTTCCATTGATACCATTGTTCCGGATACCTCAAAATAAACTGCTCAAGCATCTTTAAAACCATTTCACCAGATGTCTTTGACTTCATGGATGGGATCATCCTGCACATCTGCTCACGGGAAAAAATATTAAGTGAATATTGATTAAGGCTGTACCTGTGTAACAGGCCAAACACGACCTCAGCGCCTGCCCTCTTAATGAGTATATTAATGGTGCGGTCAACCCCTGTAACATGGCCAAGAAATGTTGTCCTGTTATTTACTGATGGCCGCCATTCATCAAATTCATCACACTGGGTCACAAGAACCCTGTTTTCTCTGAGCTCGTTTATTGCCCTATTTAATACATTACCTCTGGTATCTGCGTCAATCATTCTGATACCATATTTACCAGCCTGCTTAAAAATCTTTTCCCTGAGCCGCGATGTTTTAAATTTGGCAATCATGGATATGTTGATATTGTTAACTGCTAAAAGTGTTGGGACATATTCGATGGCGCCGTAATGGCCTGTGATAAGGATAACCCCTTTTCCCCTATTAAGGCCATTTTTTATAATGGAAATATTTCCCGCAGAAATATTTCGGGTCAGAAATTGTGTGGCCCTTTTTTTATCTTCAAAGGCGATAAACAGCTTTTCATAATAGTGAGCCAAAATACCGGAAATGACCTTTTTAAAGATCTCATCCTTTTCATTTTTACGATTCATAAGAGTAACAACATCTGCAACTGATTGTCTGATTCTCTGTTTTTCACCTCTTCTGAACAGGTAATAAATTCTGCCCAGAAAAAAGATATAGAACCTGGCAAATCCCCATCCCAAAAACAAATACATGTAAATATTAAATCTGGTCTGCAAAAAATTACTCAATCCAAGTCTTTCCATTTCGCTCCCTTTTGATTAAAAGATTATTTAAAAAGGTCTTTATATGAGCTGACTCAACAACCATGCCATGGCCCTGTTTCGGTGGAAGCGGTGCAGAAAACCTTTGATCCGAATTTTTCCATTCTTAAAACACCTTGTTTTTATTGGTTATTTATTTAAATAATCAAAATGCTATAGTTTCTGTTTCAGAAACAGAGGGGTGACAGGGCATTGAAAAAAAGGGAAAAGGCACAAATAATTGTGCACGCATGCACAAATAATTGTGCAAATGGCTGTTTTTCTGATAGAGATACAAGAAAAATTTCTTTCTTGTCTCAGTTTAAGATTTTTTCCATGAACAATTGTTATCATTAATTGAATGATTTGTATTTTTGGCCTTATACTGGGGCCACAACCTACATATTTGAAAGGGAAAAATACGATGGATAAAAAGGCTACGATCCTTGTTGTAGATGATGAACAGGGTGTCTTGCAGTCATTTAAAATGGTTCTGGGTTCAGGCTACAATATCTTTCTTGCTGAATCAGGAGAACAGGCATTGCAGCTTTTTTCTGAGACATCCATTGACCTGATACTGCTCGATATCCTGCTGCCTGATTCAAACGGCATAGAGCTATTAAAAAAATTCAAGGGTATAGACCCTGATGTAGAGGTCATCATGGTAAGCGCTGTGAAGGATGTAAAGCCCGCAGTTGAGGCCATGAAATTCGGGGCATATGATTATATAGTGAAACCGTTTGTTGTTGAGGAGATCATCAACGTTGTAAGCAGGGCAATAGAAAAACACCGCCTGCTCCGAAAGGTTAGCTATCTCAAGGACGAGCTTGAAAGATTCCAACCCTTTGAAAAGATAGTGGGGCAGGACCCGAAGATGATTGAAATTTTTGAACTTATTTCCACCATAAGTAACAGTGATGGCGCAGTGCTGATACAGGGTGAAAGCGGCACAGGAAAAGAGCTGGTGGCAAGGGCAATACACAGGCTTGGCAACAGGAAGGATGAGCCCTTTGTTGTGGTTAACTGTGCAGCTATCCCTGAAACCCTTATGGAGAGTGAGATATTCGGCCATATCAAAGGGGCATTTACAGGGGCATCCGCAGTGAAGGTCGGGAAGCTTGAACTGGCAGATAAGGGGATTGTATTTCTGGATGATGTGGACACCCTTGATATTGCCATGCAGGCAAAGCTCCTGAGGGTGATACAGGAAAAGGAGATAGAACGGCTTGGCAGCACAAAACTGATCAAGATCGATGTGAGGTTTATTGCCGCATCCAATAAAAATTTAAAAAGGCTCATACAGACAGGCCATTTCCGTGAAGACCTTTTCTACCGGCTTAACGTATTTCCTGTTGAGATACCACCTCTAAGAGAGAGGCGCGGGGATATCCCTCTACTGCTCAACCATTTTCTAGAACTATATTCAAAATCCAATGGAAAACCTGTAAAAAAATTCTCAGGCAGCGCTGAAAAGATACTTGTTGATCATTATGAATGGCCTGGAAATGTAAGGGAACTCCAGAATCTTGTAGAACGCCTGACAACCATTACAAAGGGTAATGTGATATTCCCAAAAAACATTTCAGATTTCAGCCTCAACAAGATGGAAATAAAGGATATACCTCTTAAGGATGCGGTAGACATATTTGAAAAGGATTATATCAACGATGTGCTTAAGAGGGTTCAGGGGAGCAGAAAGGATGCAGCGCGAATCTTAGGGATACACAGGAACACGCTTATCAAGAAAATGAATGGGCAGGAGTAGAATGTAATCAGACTATGGATACAAGAGCTCTAACTGGCATAACAATGGGCGACCCCTCTGGTGTGGGGCCGGAGATAATCACAAAGGTATTATGTGAGGATGATATATTCAGGGTATGCAGGCCGATTATCATTGGCGACCCAGGAGTGCTTGCATATTATGCTGATAAATCTGTCATGATAAAAGAAATTGTATCGCCTGAAGAGGCCGTTGGTCAAAAAGGTAAGCTTGAGGTTATAAGGGTATCCTCACTTGAAAAGGCCGATTTTGTACCCGGCAAACCCACGGCAACAGGGGGCAAGGCAATGGTGGATTATATCCTTTCCGCGGTTGACATGACCATGAAAAGCAAGTTGTCAGCAATGGTAACCTGCCCGATAAACAAGGCGCTAATGAACAGGGCCGGTTTTAACTTTGAAGGCCACACAGAACTGCTTGCGCATCTCACAAATACAGATGATTATGTCATGATGCTTGCAGGGGATAAACTCAGGGTTACACTGGTAACAATTCACTGCGCATTAAGGGATGTCCCTGATAAAATCTCCATTGAAAATATTGTTAAAACAATATCCATAACAGCCCTTTCCCTTAAAAGGGATTTTGGTATCAGCTCCCCATGCATTGCAGTTGCGGCCCTTAACCCGCATGCCGGTGAAGAGGGTATGTTTGGAACTGAGGAGATAACAAGCATCCGCCCTGCAATACAAAAGGCCATTAACATGGGGATTGATGTGACAGGCCCACTCCCCGCTGATACGCTGTACCCCAAGGCGGTTACAGGTCAGTATGATGCCGTGGTAAACATGTATCATGATCAGGGGCTTATCCCGCTCAAACTCATCCATTTTTCAGACGGGGTTAATGTCACACTGGGCCTTCCCATCATAAGGACATCTGTGGATCACGGCACGGCCTATGACATTGCAGGGAAAGGCATTGCTGACCATATGAGCCTTAAGGCGGCTATACTCATGGCTGCGCGCATGGCGCATAACAGAAAGAGGTATAAAGGTAAGTAATAGATGACAGCAGGTGTTATCAGGATAAGGGGCGCAAGGGTACATAATCTTAAGAACATAAACCTTGATATCCCCAGGGACAAGATGGTGGTGGTCACCGGCCTCTCAGGGTCAGGGAAATCATCCCTTGCCTTTGACACCATATATGCTGAGGGACAGAGGCGCTATGTAGAATCCCTTTCCGCATATGCAAGGCAGTTTCTTGAGCAGATGGACAAGCCTGATGTGGATTATATAGAGGGCCTGTCACCTGCCATATCCATAGAACAGATGGCATCAGTAAGAAACCCCCGTTCAACAGTGGCCACGGTCACAGAAATTTATGATTATCTCAGGCTGCTCTACGCAAGGATTGGCCATCCCCACTGCCCTGTCTGCGGCATAGAGATATCCTCACAGACAACGCAGGCCATTGTGGACAGGATTATTGCACTTGAACCAAATACAAGGATCCAGATCATGGCACCCCTTGCAGAGGGTCGAAAGGGTGAATTTACAAAGCTTTTTAACAACCTTAGGAAGGATGGGTTCACACGCATAAAGATAGATAATGAGATAAGGCTGCTTGAGGAGGAGTTAAACCCTGATAAAAACAGGAAGCACGATATAAGCGTTGTTATTGACAGGCTCGTCATTACAAAGGAAATAAAAAACAGGCTTACCGACTCGATGGAGCTCGCCCTTAAGATGGCTAATGGCCAGGCCATTATTGATGTTATCGGGTCTGAAGAGATATTTTTCAGCACCAGTGCGGCATGCAGAAAGTGCGGTATAAGCATCCCGGAGCTTACACCACAGATGTTTTCATTTAATAACCCCCACGGGGCCTGCACTGAATGCAGTGGTCTGGGCAAGAAGAGGTATCTTGACCCCGACCTTATTGTGCCTGACCCATCCCTTTCATTGAGAGAAGGTGCCATTTCACCATGGTCAAAAAGAAACTCCCTCTATTTTCAGCAGATGCTTGAATCCATCTGTAAATATTATGAGATCGACATATACCAGTCTTATGGAAGCCTCCATAAAAAGATACAGGAAATCCTGATGCACGGATCAGGCGCTGAAGAGATAAGCTTCTGTTTTGAAAAGGAGGGGAAGCGCTATGAATATAACCGCCCGTTTGAAGGGGTGCTGCCCTCACTTGAAAGGAGATACAGGGAGACAGATTCCATACAGGCAAGGGAAGAGATAGAGAGATTCATGAGCGTAATGGACTGCCCTGCTTGCAGGGGTTCAAGGATAAATGAAATAAGCAGGGCAGTAAGGATAGGAGGATATTCAATAAATGAACTCACTGCCTTTTCCATCAAGAATGCCTATGAATTTTTTAACAGTCTTTCATTAACTGCAAGGGAAGAGAATATAGCAAGAAGGATAATAAAGGAGCTGAAAGAAAGGATCACCTTTCTTAACAACGTGGGTCTTTCATATCTGACTCTGGACAGGTCATCCGCGACTCTATCAGGCGGGGAAAATCAGCGTATAAGGCTTGCAACACAGATAAGTTCAGGCTTAGCCGGTGTGCTCTATGTGCTGGATGAACCGAGTATCGGGCTTCATCAAAAGGATAACCGTCTTCTGCTTGATAATCTCATGAGGCTAAAGGAGCTTGGTAACAGCGTCATTATTGTTGAGCATGACTCTGAAACCATAGAATCTGCCGACTGGGTGATAGACATGGGGCCGGGCGCAGGTATTAACGGCGGTGAGGTGGTATTCAGCGGGACGCCTGCTGAACTTTTAAAATCGGAGGTCTCCATTACAGGTAAATACCTTTCCGGCAGGCTTAAGATACCTGTGCCTGATAAGAGAAAAAAGGGCAGTGGTAAAAAACTTATTATCCGCGGCGCACAAGAGAACAATCTTAAAAACATAGATGTTGAATTTCCCCTTGAGCAATTCATATGCGTTACAGGTGTGTCAGGTTCAGGCAAGAGCACACTTATTAACGAGACCCTCTACCCTGCCATAGCCCAGAGACTCTACAGGTCCAAAAAGCAAGTCGGGAAGGTGAGAGAGATAAAGGGGATAGAACACATAGACAAGGTAATAAGCATAGACCAGACCCCCATAGGCAAGACACCGAGGTCAAACCCTGCCACCTATACAGGCATATTCGCATATATCAGGGACCTCTTTGCCATGTTACCTGAATCAAAGATAAGGGGTTACAACCCCGGCAGGTTCAGTTTCAATGTAAAGGGCGGCAGGTGCGAGGCATGCAATGGTGACGGGCTTATAAAGATAGAGATGCATTTTCTGCCCGATGTGCATGTACTGTGCGAGACCTGCAAGGGGAGCAGATTTAACAGGGACACACTGGAGATAAAGTACAGGGGCATGAACATCGCTGAGGTGCTTGATATGACCATAAACCAGGGGTTTAAATTCTTTGAAAATATCCCCAATATCAAAAATAAGCTTAAGACACTTGTTGATGTGGGTTTAGGTTATGTGAAGCTTGGGCAGTCTGCTACCACACTATCAGGCGGCGAGGCACAGAGGATAAAACTCGCAAGGGAACTATCTAAAAGGGACACAGGAAAGACACTCTACCTGCTTGATGAACCGACGACCGGGCTCCATTTTGAGGACATAAAAAAACTCGTTGAGGTATTAAGATACCTTGTATCACTAAACAATACCGTTATAGTTATTGAACACAACCTTGATGTGATCAAGACAGCAGATTATATAATAGACCTTGGCCCTGAAGGGGGTGATGCAGGTGGCAATGTTATAGCGGCTGGTACACCGGAGGAGATTATTAATGTGGAGAATTCATATACAGCATCCTACCTTAAGAAGTTGCTTTAAGTCTATCAGCTATCCAGATTTTAATTAAGGATTGTCGCGGCACTCCAAGTCTTTTAGCTTCTCTGTCAAGATCTTGAATCATCCAGACAGGAAAATCCACATTAACTCTCTTCTGTTCCTGTCCAGGCCTCCTGGCATTATCCATTTCAAGGAATTCAGTGATATCTTCACCTGAATCAAATTTTTCATCTAAATCTTTAGCTTTCATAAATCTCTACCTCTTCTTTCCGAGACTGTTTTTGTCGGGATTTCTATGCGATCTGTATCTTCCCATAAAGCCTGGGCCTCAACAAAGTTTATCCCATGTTTTTTCTTATTTAACTGACCCTTGTTCTTGTCAAATTCAAATTCTATCATAGTATAAATGGTATACCTTTATTATACCTTATGTCAATTTCAATTATAATCCATTTCCAGCTCATGGCAAATAATTACATATTTAGAGTAAGATGAGTCAAGGTTCAAAGTTGAAAGCAGCTTAAATTTTTCACCAGTTTGAATTGCTCAATAAATTGAATATGCGACTCTTTAAGTGTAAACTTGGGTTGTATCATTGGCGCCTCCAATTGACACGACCCATCCAAATAATCTTAAAAAAATGAAGAACATAGGTTGAAAATATGAACTGATACGATTAGAAAAGAACACTGTTTTTTATTTCAGGCTGTCATATCTGGCCGGGGCACACACGGAGAAAAATAATGATCACATTAAAAGACAAGCTCTCACACCTTACCTATATTGAGGTGTGTAAATTACTCGGTGATGAAGGTAAAAACCTTATACGCCAGGGAGGGAGTTTTGAAATAAATATAGATGACCAGGTAGTTCTGAATAATGATATGTTCAAACTCGACCTGATCGAGGCCAATGTGAAAATAGGCATGAAACCAGCAAAAAATATGGAGCTTAACTTCAAATGTAGTAAATGCAGCCAGGTGTGCGAGCATGTTGGCGCTGCTTTTAATTTCCTTGGGGCAATGTTTACTCAGGATGAGGAATCGGAAAAGGTCAAACAATTAACAGAAGGTTTTAAAACCCGGCTTTCAGAATGTCTTGAAAGGGATGAAAATGGCAAGATCACATTAAAGGTCACACTGCCGGATGAATCGGTTCTGGATAACCTCGCAAAATCCCTTGCCAGGATGATGAATATTGAGCGTTAATAAAATTTGTTCACTGTAGGGGCACTACGCATTGTGCCCGAAAGTTTATGGGTGGTAGAAATAAAAAGGGCACGCTGCAGCGTGCCCCTACATTAGAATGCCCATGAGGGCACTATTTTACCTTTATCTCTTCCCAGATCTTATTATAGAGCTCAAGATTTTCACCAAGATCAAGTTTCAGTTCGCAGTTTTTCAGGTCATCCTCTGTATATACAGGCTTTCCTGTCCTGATGCTTCTTGCTGGCACATTGATAGATGGAAAACCAAAATAATCTACAAACTTTGCATGTGCCTCAGGTTCATGTATGTAGTTTATAAACTTGTGGGCCAGATCCTTGTTTTTTGAATCCTTAAGAATAACCATGGAATCTATATACAAAGGCCCTCCTGCCTCAGGAATAAAAAAGTCAACATCAGCCTTTGCGCTCTCTTCCATCTCCAGCAATATAGATTCCTGATATCCCTGTACTACCCAGAACTCACCGGAAGCAAAACCTTTGCCAAATGACTCAGCATCAAACTTGAGTATATTTTCACGCCACTTAAGTATAAGATCCTTTGCCGTTTCAAGCTCAGCAGGGTTAATGGTGTTTACAGAATAGCCGTTCGCCTTGAGTGCAAAGCCCATGACCTCACGCATATCATCAAGGAGCGTCATCCTGCCCTTGAGTTCAGGTTTAAGGTAAACGCTCATATCCCTATTGTAATCTTTTACAAATTTCTTGTTTACCGCTACACCTGACGCACCCTTGAAATAGGGCACGGAATATTCACATCCTTTATCATATTCAATACTGTTCAACAGTTCAGGATCTATATTATTAAAATTCGGTATCTGGCTTTTATCTATCTTTTCAACCATACCCTCTTTTATCATGATTGAGACATAATCTGCTGAAGGGAATGTGATATCATACCCTGAACCGCCTGCCTTGAGCTTTGCAAACATCTCTTCATTTGAGGCAAATTCATCATAGATAACCTTTACATTATATTTCTCTTCAAAACCCTTTATCACCTCTTCAGGGGTGTAATAGGTCCAGTTGTAGATATAGAGTTTTTCCCTGCTGTCACCGCAACTGAACAAACACATGGCAGCTATCATACAGATAAGAATCAAACATAATTTTTTCATAATCTCTTCTCCTTTTCTTAGTTAAACATATGCCTGAACATTTTTTTTGACATAAACGCCATTATAAGACTGCCCACGATCAGAACAACAGAAAGCGCATTGATCGCAGGCGACAACCCGAATCGCAGCATGGAATATATATGAAGCGGCAGGGTTGATGCGCCCGGCCCTGTTACAAAAAAGGTGATAACAAAATCGTCAACCGAAAGGGTAATTGCTACAAGAAAGCCTGAAATTATACCTGGCATACACATGGGTATAATCACCTTTAAAAGGGTATCCATCTCTGTGGCGCCAAGGTCATGGGCGGCCTCTATTATGGAATAGTCAAATTCCGAAAGCCTCGCTATAACAATAAGGAGCACATAGGGGATATTAAAGGTTATATGTGCAATAATAATGGTTGAAAGCCCCAAAGGCATATTCATGCCTGCAAAAAACATGAGCATTGATACGCCAATGATTATCTCCGGCAGGATAATTGGCAGGTATGACACCACCTCAAGGTATCTTTTCATTTTAAAATTATACCAGTATATGCCTATTGCCCCAAGGGTACCTATCATGGTTGATACCAGCGCGGAGGTTACCGCTATAAGTATGGTATTGTAAAAAGAGCCCCAGAGCTTTGCAGAGTCAAAAAACAGAACCTTGTACCACTTGAATGAAAACCCGGTAAAATTCATTGACCTGCCTTCATTAAATGAAAATACTATCAGCACCAGAAGCGGGGCATAAAAGAAGAGCATGGTGAACCAGAAAAAGGCGCCGGATATCCTGTGTTTAATGTGTGACCGGACAGATACATCCTTCATATCAGATATTTCCTCCGATCTTCCGCTCTTTGGATGAGGTTATTCGATTAAAAAGCAGTACCATCACAACAGAGATTGTGGTGAGTATCATTGAGATGGCTGCTGCAGATGGCCAGTTTCGGGCAGTTTTCAGCTTTTCATTAATAATATTCCCCAGCATCCGCACATCAGTGCCGCCAACAATATCAGGTATGGCGAAATTACCAAAGGCAGGGATAAAGGTAAATAGAACAGCCGTTGATATCCCCGGTATAATAAGCGGTATAAGTATCTTGTACATGGACTGCCATTTGTTTGCACCGAGATCCCTTGCTGCCTCAAGCAGAGAAAAATCAAATTTTTCTATTACCGCATAGAGCGGCAAAATAGCAAATGGAAGTGACGTATAGATCATAATCAGTATGATAGCCCACCTGTTATATAAGAGTTGGACAGGGGAGCTGAAAATGCCTATGCTGATAAGAAAATTATTTACCAGACCATTATTGCCCAGAACCGCTATCCAGGCAAATATGCGTATAAGAAAATTTGTCCAGAAGGGTATAATAACCAGGAAAAGCAGTTTTTCCTTATAGGGCGACCTTGCTATATGATAGGCAGTAGGGAGGGCAAGCAATACTGTAAACACTGTTGTTGCGACACTGATAAATATGGTATTCAAAGTAACCTTGCGCATGGTATCAGAAAAGAGCGCCTTATAGGCATCAATAGAGAAGGAAGGCTCAAATCCGCCGTACAGCCCCTTGTCAAGAAAACTGCCTACCAGGATGATGGAAAATGGTATTACAAAAAATACCGTCAGCCACACCATAATAGGAAATGTATAACGCTGTCCGTAATTTTTGATCATTTATCGCCATTCACCTCAACAATAAAGCTGTCATCCGCATGCCACCAGATAAAGACATTGTCTTCCCACTGTATGGGTTCCTCATCGGTAAAATACTTGGCATGCTGTTTGAATGTCCTGAATATGCGCCCATACTCGGTCTTTATGATAAACCTGGTATGGGAACCGGTATAGACCATCTGGTCAACCTTACCGGATATACAGTTCCATTTTGAAGAATCAAGCGATTGCGCCTTTTTGGAAATGTGTATCTTTTCCGGCCTGAGTGTTACCTTTATATGGTCTCCGATCTTAAGCTCCTTATCCAGATCAACTGTGATTTTCCCTATGTCAGAGGTCTGCATAACTGCCCTTTTTTCAGTAATCTCGATAATCTCCCCTTC
>JAAZBV010000082.1 GCA_012513605.1 Desulfatiglans sp.
TGTCTTTCGGCCGGGGACTCTAGCAAAGCGTCCTTGGCATCAGCATCAGAGGGAATATGAATATTTAATTTTTAAAAATAAGAAAGTCTGTGCTAATTTGTTGATTTTTATCATAGCAGGCTTTAGGCATAGCAGGCTTTAGGCATAGCAGGATTTAGACTATAGACTATAGACTATAGGCTGTTCGGAAAAGCTCAAGGCTGAAGGCTTCCCTCTTCGCTAACCGCATTTGCTAACCACCGTCGCTGAAGCTATGGTGGTCGGAGAAGCTACGCCGGGACAAGGAAGATTGAAAGCAAAACCCCCTTATGAAGCCACAGTAACTTCACAGGGGGGTCTTTTTGGAAGGAACTTATATTATATCATTAAGGGTAAGAGACCCCCGGATGATAGGTCAAAACAACCTTGAAATAATATGGCGCATCATATCCCCAATCATTGTCAGGGTCTGGATTTATTACCGGATTATCCGGGTTTGATGTGGGCAGGTTTCTATAATCAAAATCACTCATACCTATATAGACACTGTAATCCCTCGGATTTTCAGTTGTCCACCTGTCACCCACATAAAATTCCTCTGAGCCTGACGGAGTAGTAATATCTATGGCCTCACTGGTTAGGGTAACATCACCGTTATTTGCCTTGTAGCCGTCTTCTGCTCCCGGGTTATCCATGATAATGCCATTACCATTATGGTCACGGTAGAACTTCCAGTTATATTCCACATCTGTCGCGGCCCTGGTTGCAAGCCTTATTTCCACATCATAATACCACTGGGTATCAGGACTTGCCGGATCAAGGGTATCAAGATCAAGCTTGAAAAAGTCCCTGTCACCCTGGTAATCCACAAAACCTGCTATCCACGGGAAGGTGATAGTTACCGTGCCATCAGGGTTATTTGCTTTTGTTATGTTCAATGCAGCAAGATCCGTTGCCCTAAAGTTTAAAAGGCTGGTATCCGCCTTGAACTCAGGCTGTTCTGTTGTCCAGATTTCAAGCTCAAGGTCAGTAGACCTGCTGGCATCCATGTCCCGCTCTTCAACCTCGCTGAAGTAATAACGATACTCATTTCCGGGCGCGGTTGAAACATTTGCATCAGCAGGTATTGGCACAACATTTATTAAAAGGTTATAGGGGATAGAGTCACCATCATCATCCTGGTAATCAGCAACCTTAATATAGTAGTCTGTTGTTGGCTGAGAATTGGCATCTATAAAAATGCTTGTCGATAGCATGGTAACAGCATCTGAACCCTCTGTGTCATACATTCTTTTAAGGATATTGTTATTCAGCTTTATCTGTACATCATATTCCACCAGTGAGGTTTCGCTTTCAAGAAAAATCTCAATAATTTTTGGACTGCCTGTAGGCACCTGTATCTTGTACCAGTCTACATCACCCCTGAAGGCAATTTTACCTTCCGTCACTGCACCCGATGTAATAATAGTTGCATTACTTTCTGTATTGTTACCGTTACCTGCTTCAGCAGGATCAGCTACTCCAATCACCTCAACATCAACTGTATATTCTTCACTTTTCTGTACCCTGCCTGTTCCGGCTGCCTGAATGAGGAGATAGTGGTCACCTGCTCCTGCCTTTATCTGGGTGATATACGGTGTATTGCCTCCAATATAATCATGGGTAAATAATACCGCCCCTGATTCCTCCATGAGGCTTATTCTGTAAGCAAGGTTCTTAACGTTATTCTGATCGGTCATGGTGATATTCAGTACCTTTATACCGCCAAGATTAATACCTTCAACAGGTATCCTGTACCAGTCGTTATCACCTGTATAATTATCACTCTCTATAGAAGATGAATAGTCAAGGGCAGCATTTACTGAAAAAAGATACCCCCCTCTGTCAGATAGCAGAGTCGCTTCAGCCATTGTATCATTCTCAAATATCTCGTTAGCATTTACAGTGTTTACACTGATGCTGTACAGAGAAGACTGGTCAAAATGATCATTACCTGTATCCTCTACAATCAGATGATAGGGTGTTACCGATGGGGTCAGGTGAGTCATAAATACAAAACCGTTTCCTGATATCCCTGTTGTAGTATCAATAAGCTGGCCGGTTGGCCCATATAGCTGAGCTGCAGGCCTTACACCTGTTCCACCAGTGAATGGGTCATAGTCGATTGATATGGCATATATCCCCTCCTGGTTGATTGTAAATGAGAAACAATCCTTATCACCAATATAGTCAATCTTGTCTACTACTCCGCCACTGGTGTCATTAACAATCAAAGAAGTTGCACTTGAAAAGCTGTTGTTTTCTTCATTAGATGCTGTAGTCGATACAGTCAAATGATACCGCTGTTCAGGGTCAGACTCATCATCCATAAAATCTCTTACCAGGATATATATATCCTTTGGCCTGTCAACGTATACATTCATGTTTACATTGGCTGGAAGGTATGCGTTTTCAACAGCATGATCCGCCATTATCCTGTTGTCTTCATTAATTTCATTCTGATAAACAGTTACAAGCAGATCAACCTTCGGATGAACTGTATTCCCTTTTGCTGAAACAGACAGTATCGAATTAGCATCATTTACCCTTATATGATAGAGGTCTACCTCTCCCACTTCAGATATGGTCCCTGAAACAGCCTGGTTAAGTCTTAATTCACCATTAGTCGTATTGTCCGTAGTGTTGTTGCCTGGTCCATCTGAATTACAGGAACTTAAGGTTAAAACCATTATTGCTACATATATTATTTTTTTCATGACAGCACCTCCATCTTAAAGAATATCAGTCAAGTAGTTCAAAATCGTTAGGGGTCAGATAAATATCCCGCAATGTTTCATTATAGTTAATCTGTATCTCTGCCATCCTGTATATCAACGAGCTATTGGGAAGATCAGCCGGTCTCTGGGCAATATACAGACGTATAATATTGTCGCCCGGATTCAGATAGGTAATGCCATCGACAGCGTAGCCAAGTGTATTCATGATATCAATATTGGATACAGTGAGGTTATACTGTCGCATAGATAGAAGAGACCCGGTCTCCGCATCCCTTGGATATCCCTGATCTATCAGGTTGTACTGGTAACTGTTATCCCTCCTGATCTGCGGATCATTGGCGTTTACATTGGTATGGCTTCTTACCTCCAGCCAATCAGGGCTCCCGTCAAAATCGCTGTCTTTTACAAGGTTGTTTAACAGGGCATTTGTACCCATAAAAAATTCAATTCCGTCCGGTATGCCGTCCTGATCAGTATCCACCATATATCTATTGGTACCCTTCAGGTATTCTTCACAGTCTGTAAGACCGTCAAAATCGGTGTCTGGCCAAAAACCATCAGCAGATGCCTGGCTGGGGCTGTCAAAGACCAGTGGATTCAGCTCCTGTTGTGGAGAACTCATCTTAATCTCAAAATAATCACCCATCCCGTCATAATCGGAATCAGGATTTTGCGGGTCTGTGCCATACTGCAATTCCTCGATATCAGTCAGCCAGTCATCATCGCTGTCCACATGAACAAGCTCAGTACCGGGTTTGACATTATGATTAAATGCAAGCACAAATTCTATTGTATATTCTGCTGTAAGCCTTAAATCAGTGACATTCACAAAATCTATCGCCTCAGCATTCTGGAATTCAGTAAATACACCGCCAGCCCTGTGGGACATCTGCTGCAGGGTATTTACCGCCCTTTGCCTGTCTGCCTCATCACCTGTTCCGAAAAGGGCCGAAAGCAGGAAGGTATGGAAATTAAACCCGCCAACACCGTTTTCATTTACCATATCATTGAGTTCCTCAACCCTTTCAAATATATCAGCATCAGACTGGGTCATGGATCCGCCAGTGCCGTCAGGCACATTGGGCAGCCCGTCACTGAAAAACAGTACAATATATTTTGTCCTTACAAGTGTGTCAGCACCGCCTGTCTGCTGGGCTGTTCTTCGTATGTCATTTTCAATATCCACCCTTATCGCATCTATGGTGCCGAGGTAATCTGTCATGGACTGATTATTCGCTCCATTTAGCACCCTGTTGATTTCAGTAACCGACCGTGTAAATCCCGGTTGATTATTATCATTCCTTGTTGTGTCCATTATGGAGAGATTCCAGAGCATTACTTCAAATGAGACATTTGGGTACTCTGCAGTGTTATAGGCATTTACGAACTCTCTTACCGCATCCAGCCTCAGCCCTTCTGGATCAGAACCCCCTTCCAGGCCGGGGACGGTGCCCCCCATGCTTCCTGAACAGTCTATTGCAAAGAGCACCTTGACCGGAAATATAATATTTTCAGGATCCTCTGTAAGAAATGTAGCGTTTATTGTTACCTCATCCCTGACCATAAATCTTTCAAGGGGCGGGGCATCGCATGCTGCGATAATAAGCAGCATGCTTAGAGATAATATTGAAATCAGGGGTCTAGGCATCACAGGCATCTCCTATTCCATCATGATCACTGTCTGCCTGGTCCGGGTTGTATGTCTTGGGACAGTTATCGCAGGCATCTCCAATACCATCATTATCAAAGTCATTATTTGTAAATGATCTGCATTTTGGACAGAGGTCTTCATCAGGCTCAAGAAAACCGTCATTATCAAGATCATTATCACAATGATCCCCTTCATTATCGCCAACTGAGTAATAATCACTGTTTTCCTGGTTAGGGTTGGCAATCAGCCTGCAGTTATCCACAGTATCCGGTATGCCGTCATTGTCATCATCATCATCACATATGTCTCCTATGCCATCACCATCATGATCAGCGCCGCTCGGGTCATAATGAAGAGGGCATGTATCATGGATATCCAGGATGCCATCATCATCGTCATCGTCATCGCAGGCATCGCCTAGACCATCTCCATCAGTATCGAGCTGATCATTATTTGCTATTCCAGGGCAGTTGTCACAGGCATCGCCGAAATCGTCTCCATCCTGATTTTCTGTCTGCTCATTAGGTGTAAAAGGGCAGTTATCAAGAAGATCAAACACGCCGTCATAATCGAAATCCTCCATAGGGTAGAACCTTGGCCCAAAGTTATAGGAAATTACAAGAGGACCGCCGCCGGCCCCTCCTCCACCTATTCCGCCGGATGGTGGCGCCCCGCACTGGTCATCAGGGCACTCATCAAAGATATCATTTGCCCATCCTGCAAATGCATTGTTTGCGGGCCACAATAAAATAATGGCGCACCCCGCTACCAGGACTATTTTTTTCTTAAATTTATTTTTCATGACCTTACCTCCTCAGTTCTAATACTATATAGAGCGTATAAACCAATCAAAACCATCTTTAACGTTTTACAAATATTGCGATATTGTCCCTTGCCTCTGAATATGAGCAAATAACAGGTATGTTGTTTGAGTTAAACCACAGGGTGTTATTGTGACCATAGTCATGATCCTCTGCAACAGTTTCAGACCCCCATATAGATCCATTATGCTTGGCAAACTTGAGAAATTTTCTGCTCCTGCCTATGTAGCTGCGTTTATCATAATAGGCTATTGCAGGATTACCCGCCGAATCAAATGCAAGAGAGGGGCTATGACCGCAAATTGATGACTGATCTACTATCCGAACACTCCAGCCATTACCTGATTGCTCGGCATATTTCAGGTGATCTCCCTCATCATCATCACAATCAAGGCACACCTTTGTATAGGCTACAGCAAAAGTGCCATCCCTGGTTTTTGCAGCACTGATGTCTCCTATTGTCCACCCGTTACCAACCTGTTCCACCCACTGCCTTGACCACTCTCCATTACTGTTTCTCCGTGCAAACCATAACCCGTATGTATTGCTGTGATCAGTGTGTTCTGAAAAAAAGACAACCGGATTATTGCTGTTATCAAGGAGCAGTTTACATCCGTAACCAACACCTCTATGAACTGCCGATGTCTGTGTGAAAACACTTCCATATACAGTCTCCTCCATGTCTGGCCACTCACTGTCTGCTACAGGATCACCAAGGGAGCTCCTTTCATGCCTGATATAATTCAATGCCGGATATTCAAAATTGTATGAATCCATGCCTTCAAAATAGAACTGGAAGGCGATATGAATATTACCTGCTGAATCAACAGCCAAAGAGAGGTCACTTCCTGCAAGGCCATCATAGAATGGATTACGATCAACATACCCGATAGCTCCTGTATATTCTGTCCAGTTGTTGACTCCCCGAATACTGAACATTACATCAGACTGCTCTCCATCGCTGGGGGCCTGATCCCTGAATAGTCCTCCCTGGTAGGCTATAACAGGGGCATTAGAATTATTTAGCGCCAAAGCAAGGGAATTACAGTTGTCGAGCCCTTCTCCTCCTGTTTCAGGAGGGGTCGGATTTAGAATCTCTTCACTTATAATGCTGTTTGCAACGCTATCCCACAGGATAATATTTATATTGTAACGGTTTTCATTATTGTAATCTGTACCGTCACTGAAATAGGCAAACCTGATATTGCCATCACTACCCTTTACAGCAGTTACACCAGGTGTCAGAAGACCTTCAGCATCAAGATGTTTTACAAGATGCATATCCCATTGTCTTGGGTTTGATGGCTGGTACACAGGGGGTTCATTAGTCTGGCTTCCTCCACCCCCTTTTTTCTTGGTATTACATCCATAAATAAGCATCATTCCTGCCAGGATGGTTATTATTAAATGTAATGTTGGCTTAATTTTTCGTTGTCCGCATGTCAGCATAATAGTATTCCTTTGCCTTAGGATGAATAAGCTCTGATGAATCAATATTTCCTGAAGCATTGATTTCCGTTTTGAGTGCCATTGCCTTATCCTTGTGTCCATAGTATGAATAGAGACCTGCAAGGTTGATCTTTGCCTCCGTTAAATTCTTGTCCAGATTGAGGGCCTGCTTAAATTCATCCCTTGCAAGTGTATCCTCTCCCATATAGAGGTGACATACCCCCATTATTGTATAAAGTACGGCCTCTGATTTTTTATCCTTATCCGGCATATTTTCCATCATGCTCCTTGCCACAAGGATCGCCTGACCAAAATCTCTTTTATTTATATATGCCTTTGAAAGGGCCAGCATGCTTGCAAACTGCCCGGATTTGCTGTAAAGGGCATCATATACAGCTTTGAACTGCCGGTCGCTTAAACTTTCCTTACCGACCTGGCCCTCAGAAATACTGCCATTAAATATTTTAAAGGTTTTGCCCTGAGTGTCTGACCTGTATTCAAACTGGTAATAGGCAACCATCCCGGGGTCGCAGATCTCCCATTTTCTTGAGAGATCTGCACAGGTACCCATATACTCATTACCTTTTTTTGTGTAGCCAGAGGCCTTTTCGTTTATAGCAGCCATATATGCCTGCTTTTCTTCCTCGGTCAGTTCAGGAAGCGGGGCATTCTTCAAAAATGAGGCAAACTCGAAATTTAGAAGTGCAGTCTGATAACATGCTTTAAGTGCCCATTCAGGAGACTGGTAACCAATTACCTGTTCATATTTTTTCTCAAGGTCAGCGAGTAAATCTGTCTTTTGTTTTACAATCGCATTATCTATATTCTCCACAAGCTTCAGCGCATAGTATCTGGCTTCAAGCTTGTTAACCTCTGAAAAAACAATCCTTGCTACCGCATCATTCATTGCAGGGTCTTTTTTACCCAACCCCTTTTCATAGGATTTCAGGGCGTTTAAATGATATCTTTTCGCATTCTCATTTTCATTTTTCTGATAATAGATCCAGGCCATTATCGCATCAGCATGAATCTTCCCTGTTGTGCCAAGAGATGCATACCTGTTTTTCAGGATCGATAATACCTCTTCGTAATTTTGAGTCTTCAATGCATTTCTTGTAATAGTGAAGACAATCTCTTCCTGATCCTTTTTTGAATACAATGGATGGTTTAGCAGTGCCTGATAATGTCTATTTGCCAAATCATACTGACCAAAACTCTCCCTTATCTTTGCTGCCTGGTTTAAAAAATCTGCTGCTGACTTGTGGCCAGGCTCGATCTTAAGGAATGATTCCATATACTCAACCAGCAGTCTGAACTGACCAATCTTGTATGATATATC
Source organism: Desulfatiglans sp. (assembly GCA_012513605.1). Lineage (NCBI taxonomy): Bacteria > Pseudomonadati > Thermodesulfobacteriota > Desulfobacteria > Desulfatiglandales > Desulfatiglandaceae > Desulfatiglans > Desulfatiglans sp. The sequence continues at coordinate 8,017 of JAAZBV010000082.1, forward strand.
TATCATCCTGTTCATTGTCTCTTTTGAGCGTATAGCCTCAGGGTATTTGCTGACCAGTGATTCACCGGCTGTAAAGAGGGTTTCATAATCATTCTTTTCCACGGCCGATACAACAAGCGCATTCAGGGCCTGCTCTCCCATGCCTGAGGATGTCTTGTCATCAGCAATATTCATGAGCTTTTGCTTTCCCTGATCCCAGTTATCCACTGCAGCAAGAGTCATGGATGATACTATTTTTGAGTCTGCATTATTTACAATGCTTTCTATCTCCTGTTTGAATTGGGTGTCAGCAATCCTGGCGTTGCCTAATATCTTTTCTCCATATTCATAAAGCCCCTCGTAATTTTCATCCATATTGTAGATATCAAGCACCAGATGCACAGCAGCCTTTGCTGACTCTCCTTCAGGATACTTTTCAATAAAGGCTGTTAATTCCTCTACGGCCTTGTCATTCATCCCTGAATCATAGGCGACCCAGGCAACATTGAAAAGCACATCTGATATAACCGGGCTTTGTGGATAGGAAGAGGCATAAAGCTTTCCGGTTGCCCTCATGCCCTGCCGAGCGTATGTTATCTCATAATTGTTAAGCTTTTCCTTTTCCTTTAAGGCATTATAATAGGATATAATCGCACTGTATAATTTATCCTGTTTATCCTGTGGGTTAAGAGAAACAGTTTTAAAGATCTTTTCATAGGTCTTGCCTGCCTCAAGATACTCTTCAGCAGAAAAAAGTGCTTCCGCATAGTTTTTCTGCATATCCGCACTCACCGGGCTTCTATCGAAAAATTCCAGGTAGCTACAGTAGGCAGCCCCTGCTATTTTAAAAGATTCCTTTGACTTTGTTTTCCTTGCCCTGTCATGAAGATGAGTTACTATATTTCTTGCATATGTCTCATACTTTTCTATATCCTTTTTCTTCTGGCTCTCCTCAACATTTATGGAATACTTCTGTCTTTTAAGTGCATTGACTATTATATCCACATCCCTGTCTGCGCTGTCATATGTGCCTATAGCCTGTACACACTCAAATATACTGTTACAGTATTCAAGGAGTTTTGCAGGATCCTGCCTTATATCACACAGCTCCCGGTATAATGTGGCTGCCATTTCCCAGTTCCTTTTTGCAAAGTACCTGTTTGCGAGCTTCTCCATTACAATGGTGTATGACTGTCTTGACCAGGAATATCTCTTAAAATAGTCAAGCGCCTCTTCAGGTGTGCTTTTCTTATAGTATTCAGGATAACAGTAGGCCATATCAATAAGCGATTCGAGTCGCACATCAACATGCCTGTATGTATCCACATCAAGTTCCTTGTTTGCCTCAATATCCCTTACTGCCTCCTCAAACAGCTTTATCGCATTCTCATAATCCACAACATTTATAAAACACCAGGCAAGTTTGTATCTGGCAATTGCTATTGCAGGACTTTTAGGATAATCAAGCACTTTTTTATAATGGTCAGTGGACAGTTCAAGTTCCTGCTGGGCAAAATAATAGTCCCCTAAAAGCAGGTATGCCTCGGGGATATAATTACTCTTCGGATGATTCTTTATTAAAGTCTTATAACAATTCACCATCTCGTCTATGTTGTTAAGCTCCCGCTGTTCATGGGCCATAAAAAAATAGACTTTATCCCTGTCAGAATAATCAGGGTAATGATCAAGTATCCTCTGGTATATCTCAACCGCCCTGGTTTTAAAAACCTCATACTCAAATTTATTCAGAGAAGAGGCCTTTTCCCTTCCGGTTTTTTCTTTCTGTATAAAATAGACAACCTTTGCTTTCTCGATATAAAGCTCTGCCATGCGCATATATAGTTCAGGCACATAGGGTTTGCTTCTTGATCGGTCTATCAGGAGCTTTGTGTTCTCTATTGCTAGGTCTATCTTCCTGTTATCCTGATTGAGTTTTATAAGAAACTGCTTCTGCTCCTCTTCCTTATCTGTTGTTTTGTAAATACCCTCTATTGCCTCATTGGCATAAAGCCTTGCTACTAACAGGATAAAGAGCATGCAGGCTGTACAAATGATACGCCTCATTATTATTGATTTTCCTTTCTGGTTTTTGCTCATTTGAAAAATATGTCCCATTCTTCCATGTTTTCGCATTTATTCTGAAGCGTGACCTCATAAGACTCCAGCTCATCATTCCAGAATTCGCCCTGAAACTCAAACAGTGCAAGCCCTTTTGCCACCTTCTCTTTTACAGTCTTCTCTTCAGCAAACTGACTTTCATAGACCCGCTGATACATATCCAGACCTATCTCGTATTCCATCAGATAGGCATCCTCTTCATATCTTAAGAGATCATCAGCAATCATTTCATAACCCTCATTTATCTGTCTTCTTAAGGTCTCGCTGCTCTCTTCAATCTGAAGTTCATATATCCTGCCAAGGTAATCTTTCAACAATTCATCAGGGATTGCCTGAACCAGCTCCAGCTCCTGTTCCAGCAGCTCAAGGAATCTGAATGTCTTTGCCACCCCGGGCTTGTTCAGGAGCACCATCATCAGGGGGGTATTTTCCTGAGGAAGAGTTCTTTCATAAAGTTTAGTAATTGCCTCCCCATACCTCTCTTTAAATTCATTTACTACATAAAGGGCATTTTTATAGTTGCATACATCCTTGTATATAAATGATTTGAGTATAAAATATTCCGGCCTGAAGGCATTTTCAAAACTGGGTGCCTGGAAAGAATAAAGAAGACCCATTGCCTTTTCGCTGTTTCCAAGGCGATAGTGAACCCATGCTCTTTCAAGAAGATTATCCGCCTGCTCAATAATGTTTTTTTCTATATCCATGTAGATCATGTCTGCATTATTGTAATCGCCCTTTTCATATAAAAGCCTCGCCAGAGTCTTTCTGCTTTCATCCTTCAGTTCCTTTGATGGCTTACGGCTTCGCAATATCTCTTTCAGATAGCCTATTGCCCCGTCAATATCATCTTCATACACACAGAAAAGCGCCTTCTTATAGATGTAATTATAATAATATTTGGAGGATGGATTTATCTTTTTAAAATGATCATTGCCCCATTCCTTAAATCTGTGTTCCCAGTCATAAAGCCCCTGCAGGTAGTTGACAAAGTCTGCTATATCACCTTCAACAAACCCGTAGTCCTGGTCACCAACAACCTGGCTTACAATAAATTCTTCATCGTGAGGAAGTGTGCTTACATTTTTTTCCAGAAGCCCGAATGAATAGGTAACAATCCTGGGATTGGGTTTCCTTGTAACGAGATCACCCAGAACATCATTTGCAGCGTGTGACAACTTCAGTTTATTGAGGCTGATGCCAAAAAAGAACTGGGCCCATTCATAGTCATCCTCATCATGTGATGACATAGACATGAAACGGTACAGTTCAATGGCCGCATCCTGATAGTCCTCTTCTGTAAAGAGAGCATAACCCCTTTTAAACCTTTTTTGTTTTTCATCCTCACTGCCTTCTATAACAACAGGCTTCTCAACAGCCCTCTCTTTTAACTCTTTTTTAAAACCCATTAATTCTTTTATGTAATTAACAGGAGACTTTATCATCTTGGCAGGTGACAGGGCATTTGCATTACCGCAGATAATGACTGCCGCCAAAAGGCAGACAGATATTCTGGTTCTAGATATCATCATCTTTTTCCTTTTTCAGGTACCGATTCAACTTTTCAAAGGTCTCGTCCTTCTCAACCTTTCTAGGTTTAAGATTAAACCTGTAACCTATACCAACTCCGACATATATCCTGTTTTCCATGCCGTCGCTCCAGAAGTTCATAATGTCGCGGATCTCAAAATTGATGCATAACTTTTCATTGATAAAGTATTTACTGCCAATCCCGAAACTTGCAGAAGGAACCATCTCACTCGTGGAACCACTATTCTGATTACTCCCCTCAGGATAGTTCCAATCGTAGTTCACAACCCCACCGCCAGCAAACAGATATGTCTCATGGTTTATCACCCCTTTGTTAAGCACCGCATTTTTTCCATAGAATGGCTTATAAATAAGGTGAGAATGAATCATGAATGTTGGCTTTGCGAACTCGGAAGGTGTGACCCCGAATTGTGTTTCCAGATCAGATTTCAGATCATTTTCAGGCGCCAGGATAAACTGTGCCCTTGCGACCTCCCACCCCCAATTTTCGTTCAGGTTGAATATGTAACCGAATCCTATTGGAAAGGGGTGGAAAAAATTCTCGTTTGCAATATAACCGATATCAAAATTTATCTCATGATCCCTGTGAAATATGCGGTTCTGCACCGCATAGACCTTTGCCTCATCCTTTGTATCTTTACCGGATGCATTACTTGCAGGGAAAAAAAGAAAAACTGAAAGGACGACAATTGCCAAATACGTTTTCATCACTGATAGACCTCCTTTAAAATGCAACAACATCAAATACAAACGGATATGAAACTATAACCTCAGCGCCACTGGGTTTAGGAAACTGCCAGCCGCGAATAGACTCTTTGATACAGTTATGTATCTCATGTGAGTTAATTGAAGATGATTTGATTCTTACCTCTCCAACCTCTCCTGACAACATGATCTTCCATTCAAACATCACCTTGCCCATAATTGACGGGTTATTTATAAGTTCGGTTTCATAGCAATAGGTGATATCATCCAGATGCTGATCAATAACACGTTTTACCGCCTCCATTGAAAGGCCACCGCTTATCCTGACTGATTTGTCAGGCGTTACAGTAACCATGCCCATAACCTCTTTTTCGCCAGTTGTACCCTTTTGGAGCGCAGCGACCCTTCCTTCACCGCTGGCGCCATGACTCCTCAGCACCTGGCTGGAACCCTTTGTGGATACTATTGCTGATGATGCCTTTGGCACTGATATCTCGCCAGTCCCCAGCTTTCCGACAACACCACCTACCTTAAAATTATCAACGCTGACATTTGGAGTTGATACTGCATCAAGGTTTGTAACCGCTGCCAGGGCGCTGCGCGGCTGTATACCAACCGAATCGGAAATCATACTAAGGATGCCTGTCTGATTGATATTCCTGGCCGACACATTACCTTTACCAGAGCCGCCGCCTGCATCAGGATGCTTGTCAGGCCCTGAAGCTGTATTTTCCGCTGAGGGTTTGCTGTCAGCAGCGAGTTTAACCGGCTCCTTTTTTGTGATCACAGGTTCAGGTTTTTTCTTTACTATCGGCTCTTTTACCGGGGGCTGTGCTGGTGATTTAGGCTCAGGTTTAGGTTCATGTTGTGGCAGGGGATTGATTACCTTTTCCAGTTCTGCTATCTGAGCGGAATCAAGCTTAACGAAACGTGGTCCATCATCTGGCTTATTCTCACTATGAAAAGATGGAATAAACCCCAAGAATGTTAAAAAGACGATATGAAAGACAAGTGAGACACCAAGATGCTTGTATGGCTTTTTCCGGGCCCTTGCAACATCAGGCGCTTCCGGTATTAATGATCTGCTTACCAGTCGCATCTGATATTCAAAAAAACCGTCAGAGACAACCGCCCTGGCTTTTAATGGTATTGTTTTGCCGAATATCCTCTTGCGCCTGTTGGTGCAGTTTTCATCTTTTATAAACTCTTCTAAACTGAATGGGGGCCTGTCTTCAGTCTCAAGGTAACCCTGCAAATCCTCTCTGAAATAAAAACGCGCATCCTCTGCCCCTGTATACTCAGCGAGACAGAACCGTTTGTTCATATCATCTGTGATAAAAAATCTCTCATTTTCATTCAGATGCCTTATGTCTATTATCTCATTTCCATTAAGCTTCAGGATCTCAAGATATTTGCCATTAGATGTATTAAGCGATTCACATGACCTGTTCAGGTCATTTATCTTGTCTTTCAGAAGAAAATCGGCCGGGAGGTCAATATCATCCTCATCACTCTCATCATCTGTCTCTGCCCCGTAAAATTTCCAAACAGCCTTTTCTTCTCTCTTTTTTATGAATTGCCTTGCAGGTTCAGCAGGTTCATTCTTTTTTGTATATGCAGTGCTCTCTGTCTCTTTTTTAATGAGTGTCGGTTTACTTATTACGGCATCCTTTTTTTCCGCGGTCTTTAACTGGACAGGATCATGAGTTATTGAAATCCTGCTTGCATAGAGCCTGCATATTGCACCGCTCTTTTCAACAAAGCTTTTATATTTTTTTGCGGTCTCTATCTCAAGGCTGCTTTTTAATATAACCCTGTTCCCTTTAAAAAATGGCTCAATTCGGGATTCCTCAACCTTCAATATTTTTGAGAGGCTTGATTTAACATCCTGAACCGCAAACCCTGTTTTTATATCACCTTCAAACACCAGGTCAAAGAGTGTATTCTCAGGTTCCTGACTTCCTTCAAGCAGGCTGAATAGATCCACTTCAGGTGTTTCAACCTTTTTTATCTGATCGATATTTCTTTTGGCCTGCTCCGCAATAAATATACCTGTAGCACTGGAGAAAGAAGTATCTTCATTACCGTTTGCCGCCTTTATCTGTTTTAATTTTTCATTTTCAGAGACCAAATTCGATGATTTATCATCAATCACCTCTTTCTGACGGATAATCGTAAGTGAATAAGGGCCAAGGCCCACCTGTTCAGTCAAATTAATAATGGAAATGCCGCATAATGCGCCATTTATCAATAGACTTCCCTTCTGTGTCTGGTCAAGGATTACAATCTGTTTATCTATCACTGTTATACATGCATGCTGATCAGCAACTGTTTCGTCAGTAAGTACGAGGTCTGCCTCAAGACTTTTCCCTATGACTATACGCCCCTGTGAGAATACCTTTTTACCAATAAATTCATTCCTCTTATAAACCTCTATCTTGATTGATCCTGCGGTGGGATTCTCACAATTTGAAACTGCAATGTTTCCGACTTTTGCTGTGCCATTATCAGGTTTTAACTCTTTGTTATCTGCATGTATGTTTTCCATAATACCTCCACCCTTTTTTACTGACATGTATGTTTCGTTGCTACAGGTCAGTATTATTTACCTTTTCTCACTTACTTTCAGATCTTCCAGGATCTCCTTCCTGTAATCGTCCCTGGTCTTAAGCATAGTTTTTATGTTGCTTTTTTTGCGATGCAGCAGATATACGGCGCCTGATTTTATGCTCTGGCCCAGGATATAAGAGTTTCCAAAGTCAATACGTTCCATAAGAGAATCCTTATCAGGAGCAGTGTCTGTCTTATCTGGCGTATCTGCTTTGTCAACCTGCTCTATCTTTTCTGCCTTTTCATCCTCAGCAGGAAGATTGAATGAAGTGCACAAAATGAACAAGGCTGAGAATAGGGCTGTTGATAATCTTTTTAAATATAACCTTTTCATGCCATTCTCCTTTTTATCATTGCTGCAGCACTGCGAACTGAAAGTTGGGATACCCCGCAAGCCCTGCTGTTTTTATTACCTGATTAATCACCCTGAATTCATGGCTCTTGTCACAGACAAATACTATCTGCTGTTCTTTTGTTTTTTCCTCGGGGTTCTCCACTGCCTTTTCTTTGTCCTTTTCAAAATTCTCTTTCAGCCGCTTATACAGAAGAGATGCCTTGAGATCATTTTCATCAACCCCGTTTATCTTTCCATTTTTCACTTCTGCGATCTTCTCATCATCAATCATCAACTGGCTCCTGGTTAATACAAGTTTGAGATTTTGGTCGTACCTGATTTCGGCAGATGATCGCGGCAGATCAAGATCCTTATCCAGCTTGATAGTTTCCACCCTGTCAGAAAGTGAACATAAAAGAAAGAGGAGCACTATGGTGAACATGTCCATCATTGATGTGAGCATAAGCTTGGGTGTAACGCCTGATTTTCTTCTTCTTGCACCGAGTCCCATTGATCTAACTCCTATCCTGCTGAGCCGGATAAAACTACATTCGGGAAAAGGGTTACATCCCCTGCCTTTCTTGCCATGTCCATTGCGCGAATAATGGTCTCGTAATCAGTGCTGTTGTCAGGTATCAGAATCAGGGTTTCACTCTTAGGATACTTTGCCTTTATATCCTTTAGATGGCTTGAATATTTATCTATTGGAAAGCCGCTGTCGCCTACAGTGGGGTATTCTGCTTTAAAATGCTGAAGCTCTTGATCTGTCAGTCTATCGCTCATGACTGAGAGCCTGATCGATTCCTTCTTGAATTCTGCTACAACAGTCAGGCTGATAGAGTCTTCTTCACCGGCCTTACCTGCATCACCACTTGAAAGGACAGGTATGGATGTATTTACAGCCTTTATATGATAAAAGCTTGCAGACATCAGAAGAAACGGGATTATGACCAGGAACATATTCATGATGGGGACCAGATTTGGCTCACCATCCTCCATCTCTTTTCTTTTAAGCCGCAAAAAGGCAGACATTATATGCTCCCATCTTTCTTTAAAGTGGAAAGAGAATTTGCAAGGGAGAGGGCCTTTTCTTCAAACTGGTCAATGATGAACTCACCCCTGTTATTTAACACATAATATGCGATAAGACATGGTATCGCCACGATAAGACCGAATGCAGTGGTCAGCATGGCTACCGATATACCGGATGCCAGCACCTCCTGTTTCATGGCCTCACTCGCGCTGGACACACTTTTAAAGGAGAGCATCAAACCCTGTATTGTTCCGAGAAGCCCCAGTAGTGTAGAGATATTTGCAAAGAGTGTGAGAAGGTTTATGCGCGCCTTTATCCTTGGGATCTCTCTCAGTATCTTTTCTTCCATTGCCCTTTCAATATCCTTGTCCTTTTTATCCGATTTTATAAGACCTGCCTTGAGAATCCTTCCAAGGGGATGGTTTTCTATTTTTGAACACTCTTTAAGAGCATCACTGTAGTTTGCCTTTTCAAGTGCCTTCATAATCCCGAAAAAGGCCTTATCCATATTTAGTTTGAGCCTGAAATAGAGATATGAAGCCCTTTCAAAAAACAGGGCCAGGGCGATAATGGAAACGCCAAGAATTATGTACATAAAAGTGCCACCTTGTGAAATCATGTTGAACATGCCAGCCTCCTTTAATTTCATCTTGTTATAATTTGGAGATGGAAATGCATTTTCAATACCATTGAAAGTGCAAAAAATAATTCACCAAGGTGGAATACATGGTAGGAAACAGGAATAACTTATGATTTTTCAGATTGTTACAAAAACTTTATCTAGTGAAAAAATATTTTTTTGGTTGGCATGGAACCGAATCATGAGTGCCTGATTACAGAGGAGAAGAGATGTATTTGCCAATAAAAGTCTACTTTTAAATACTAATAACGACTTTTATCAGTGTTTTAGACACTGCAATGTCTACTTAATATTACTTTTCAATCCAAAATTTCATTTAATCGATCTGAGTCCTAATCTATTTAACCCCTTGAGAAGGCCATTTTACTGGCTGGACATGGGAGGCATCAGGTTGTATTAAGAAAAATGAAGAGATTCCCGCCTGTGCATTTATATATACGCAAAGTAAAAATGGCTGAAAAACCAGTCACATTTATATGGAATTACGGACAATGAACAGGGATGATTTCCGTGTTTATACATAAGCAGACCGGAGCAAAAACTATAAAACGATCTTACCTTTAAAATCCTCGGTAAACTCACCGACAATAGCGGCATCCTGGATACCCTTTGCCCTTAGCCTTGCTACAAAATCCTCTGCCTGATTTTTATCTATGGCAACAAGAAGGCCGCCGGATGTCTGCGGATCAAATAAGATATCAAGCATCACAGGGTCAATGCTTTTAATATCTTCAACCTGGCCCTCCCTGTATTTCCTGTTTCTTAAGGCTCCTGCCGGCACAATGCCCATCTGGGCAAACTCAAGGGCATCTGGAATAACAGGTATCTTATCCCTGAAGAACCTTAAACCAACAGTCTTATCATCGATCATCTCGCAGGCATGGCCGATAAGGCCAAAACCTGTTACATCGGTACATGCGCTTATACTGAAATCATCAAACTCTTCTGCAGGGTATTTATTGAGGCTTGACATTATCTCAATAGCCTTTTTGATAAGGTCATCCCCTGCGAGATTCCCCTTGATAGCCGTATTGACAATACCAACACCGAGAGGTTTGGTAAGCACAAGCATATCCCCTAGTTTTGCCCCCCTGTTGGCCAGCACCTTTTTTGGGTGCACCTTACCTGTAACAGAGAGGCCGTATTTGAGCTCATCATCCTCAATGCTGTGCCCGCCCACAAGCAGGGCCCCTGCCTCCTTGATCTTGTCAAGGCCACCCCTTAAGACCTCCTGAAGCACGCTTATATCCATCTTGCTTAATGGGAAACCTATGATATTCATGGTGGTAATGGGCACGCCGCCCATTGCATACACGTCACTAAGGGCATTGGCAGCGGCTATCTGCCCGAATGAGTAAGGGTCATCAACAATAGGGGTAAAGAAATCCACTGTCTGGATCAGAGCCAGATCATCGGTAAGTCTGAGCACACCCGCATCATCCGATGTATCCAACCCTATAAGCAGATCATCACTGTGAGGAAGATCAAGACCACAAAGCGCCTTTGCCAGGTCCGCCGGACCCAGCTTTGCGGCTCAACCCGCCCCTTTTACAGTCTCTGTGAGTCTTTTATTTTCTTTTGTCACGGTCATAAATAGTAATCTCAATTAATTATACGGCATTCTGAAAACTTATATAATTTATTATCACATGTAATAAAAAATGTCTTTTGATATCTTATTACTGCAAACCAAAAAATCTTATATTATGGACACCAGCGTTTAAATCATTCTTTTATATTATTCCTGGAAAATATAACATTCTTACCTGCTGAAATAAGACGAAGGATTCTGCATACTATTTCAGGCAGGCGGTTACTGTCTTACAATATTCAAATAACTTTCAACAGTAAGGGCCGTATGCTGTGCAATAATATCAAAATGTCTGTCTGCGTGTAAAAGAACACACCCTTCTAATATAGCGCATTCGGCTATGAGAACATCTGTATGGGGAACAGTTATTCCTTTTCTTCTCAGTTTGAACGCTAGGAGGCTTGCCTTGTCCCAGATTATATCCGCCTGTAATAATATCATCCAATGTCACTAAACGATCCTTAAGGCGCTGAAATTCAGAATCTGTCTTTGCACCTGAAAGCAGTTAAAGATTTATTATTCCAGTAGTGAAAACAAGATTGTTACTTAATAGATCATCAACTCGACTTCTGATCTCCGGGATAAAATCCTTTCTAAAAGCAAAAAGCCATACTGATGTATCAATTAATGCAGGTTTAATCGGCATTCCTTGACTCCTTTAATTCATCTAATGTCAGAGCTATATCAAAAGTACCAAGTTCTTTTCTGAATAGTTCTCTGTTATGAATTCGTACCAGAGATTGCAACCCTGCCTCAATTACCTCTTTTTTTGTTCGTGCCCCGGTAGCCTGAATTGCCTTTTCAAGGAGTTGTTCCTCTATGAATACTGTAGTCTTTTTCATTGCCATCTCCTGATGCCATATATGTAGTATGGCTATTCTATGCATACCAAGTATACGCGTCAAGGATAAACACGGGTGCGTTAAGTCTTTTACAATATATTATTTCTCACCCAATTTTTTAAAATTGATTATTGATGGCAAGAGAAATCTGTCAAATGAGGGTACAGGAAAAGTTGCCAAAGGATTTGAATTTAAAAAACAGGAGAGGGAATACTTTGAGAACCTTGTATTCATGAATCAGGCATCAAGCCATGATGACAAGGATTATTACTATAAAAAAATGATGACAGTGAACGGTTATCTCAAGTCCCACAAGATCGATAAGGCAGGTTATGCATATTTTTCAAAGTGGTATTACCCTGTGATTGATCAAAAAGTTTGCATGCTCCTTCCAGGGCTTTGATTAACCCCCTCCCTCAAAGCCCTGGTTGAGCATGCTTCATAACTTTTACTTGGCATACTATATATGATCAACATGGTTCGTACTTTTAAAATCCACACCATTAAACTGATTAGGATGCCATTTCAGTAAAGTCTCACAAATTTAAAGGCATCAACATCCACAAGACCACGGTTGGTTATCCTTAGCTCGGGAATCACCGGAAGGGACAGGAAGGCAATTTTAAGGAATATATTGTCAAGGGTTACCCCAAGTTTTCTGGCTGTTTTAAGAAGCCTCCTGTATTCACTGACACTCTTTTCACAATTTTGAGTTGTCATCAGACCGCAGATTTCAAGGGGCATTCCAACAATATCACCATCATAAGCTACCGCCATACCCCCGCCATTTTCGCAAAGAAAATTCACTGCCCTTGCCATGTCCGAGTCTCTTACGCCCACGGTTACAAGGTTATGACTGTCATGGGAGATGGTTGAGGCAATGGCGCCCCTCTTAATACCCAGCCCCTTCACAAAGCCGAGCGAGATCTGGCCTGTTCCCTTATGTCGTTCGATAACCGCAATTTTTGAGATATCATTCAGGTAATCCGCCTTGATTTCTCCCCGGGATAGAGGAAGCCTTGTTTCTCTTTTTCGGGTCAGGATACTGTCTGGATCAATCTCGATTACCTTTACAGACAGGTTGTCTGCATTACCTTTATAATGAATTTTGAAATCTTCCGGGGAAAACCTCCTGTCTCTGTATGCACGCCAATAAAAGTCAGAGTAATCATAAGCATGCATATCACATTGCCCGATAAATTCATTTTCTTCCAAAACAATATCTCCTGCAAAAATCACCCGTCTGATTTTAAGCTCTGTTAGAGAGGATAACATAACGAGGTTTGCCCTGCGACCCACAGCGATTTCACCTGTTTCCGGCAAATTATGAAACCTGAAGAATTTTGAAAAATATTCTGAAGGGTTCAGGGTGGCTAGGGATATGGCTAAAATCGCCGCACGATCATGATCCAGGGCTGAATTTTCCACAATGATATCCCTGGCACGGCGAATAATCCTGTCCATGTGCCCCTTTTCATAGAGATCCATAATGTTATGATCATCAGTACAAAGCATGAACATGGAAAGATCATCACCCCTCTTTATAAGATCAGACAAAATATTTTCCATCTCCTTAGCGGCGCTCCCATACCTTAAGGCCACACGCATACCCTTTGACGTTTTCTCAATGGACTCCTCACAAGTGCTCACCTCATGGTCTGATGTAATTCTGGGCACCCCATCCATTTTGCCGTTGGTGATGTAGATATCCAGATCTTCCCCTGTGAGACCGGGACAATGCCCATCCACAATTTTTCCGAATTCATAAACAAAATTGCATCGTTCTCTCAAGTCCCCGTGTCCGTGCACAATAGCTGGATAATTCATCATCTCGCCCAGGCCATAAATCCTCCTGTCATGAATTAATTCTTTTATATCTTTCAGGGTGATTGATGCGCCAGCATCCTCAAAATCAGTAGTGGGGACACAGGAAGGAATACCTATAAACATATCCACAGGCATTAGTTCTGCCTGATCCAGGAAAAGAGCAATCCCTTTTCTGCCGCATACATTTGCGATTTCATGGGGGTCAACAAATACCGAGGTGGTTCCACAGGTAACCGCCTTCTGCGCAAAGGCAAGCGGACTCAGGAGGCTGCTTTCTATGTGAAGATGGCTGTCTATGAATCCGGGGGATATATATTGTCCATCAGCATCTATCAGTTTTTCTGTTCTGTCTGATCTCTCCGCCTTTCCGATACGCACGATGATGCCGTCACGTATCATCAGATCAGCGCTGATAAGGCGCTTGTTTCTAACGTCAATAAGGGTTCCGTTTTTTATTATCAGAGAATATTCCATCTTAAAGCCCTTCACTCCGACCTCCCCATGGTTACTCCGGGGTATTTCGATAAAAAGGTATATGGATATTCTACAATTACATTCAGTCAACCGCCGCTGACTCTTGCGTTACGCACGAGAACCTGTACGCATGTAAAAGGCCTCGTTCACCACCACTATAAATGGCAGTTCTCTAAAATCCTGGCCAGCATCAATCCCGTATCCGGCTATCCAGCGATCAGGAACTCTGAACCCGGTGTAATCACAATGGAATCTTTTTTGTGAATTAATGGCTGTACCTGATAGATTCTTTTCAATCAGGACACATGTCTTTACTGATTTTGCCTTTTCTTTATTTAGGAAGTCCAGGATCACAGGCATGGTAGCACACTGATCAATTATATCCTCAACAACAAGGAGATGGCGGCCCTTGATATCTTCGGGCGCAAACTCGATTTTTACCTCCCGTTTTTCCGTAAGCGTGGACTTAACTTCATCTCTGTATGTGCTTGTTTTAATAAAATCAACTGCAAGACCAGGGGCACCGGCCTTATGCATCTCCCGAATAAGATCGGAAGCAAAAACAAAGGCGCCTTTAAGCACAGGAACAACCAGCAGCTCACCATTACTCTGATAATCAGAGGTGATCTGTCTAGCAATGGCACGGACTCTTTTTTCAATCATCTCCGCAGAGATCAGCAGGCCATCAATCCTCTGATCAGGATGTTTCAATGGCGGATCTGACAATTGATAATCAACAGAACAAAGATCCACCATTTTGCTATAGTCAATCTCTTTATCCACTGGCATTCTTTCCCCCGCTGGTTTCTGGCTTAGAGTCCAGGCAAAGTATTTATTAGATTAATAATGTAGATTATAGGTTTTTTACTTAATAAAGACAAGGTGTACAACCAGAAGGAAAAGTTCCGGGTTTTCGTTTGGGCGGGATTCATTCCCGACCTTTTCTCATTCCCACAGGCATCATAGGAATGTCTTGAAATACCCCGCATATTATTACTATCGTAGAGACAGGGCATGCCTTGTCTCAAAATATTTATGTTGCCTTCGACCCTGATGCCACAATGTGAACAATTTGATGTTCTGCTTCTTATTGTAAAAAAGGATGACCACTTTTAAGAAATTGGTATTTGGTTTTATTTTCAAACACTCCATAAAACAAAACGGTCAAAGGTAAAAACCTTCAACCGCCTTGATATTACTGCTTCTTAAAAGTTATTTAGTTTATTATGCTTGTCCCCTATTTCATGTGTTACCACACGAACCCGCCCCCAACCTACATATCCGAAAAGGGCCATTGATATGATAGGTTATAAGATTATGGTCTTGCGACCTAGCACCATTTCTAAAGAGCGTCCGGCTCTACTGTTACTCCCTTACTGCATATAAATAGCCGTCATCGCTTCCAACAAAGATGACTCCGCATGACACGGTTGGAGATGAAACCGCTGCACCAATTTCAAACATCCAATTTTTCTTACCTGTCTTAATATCTACTGAATAAAGGTAACCATCATCACTGCCAACATACACAACTCCTTTTGATAAGGCTGGGGAAGATTTTATCCAGTCGCCTGTTTCGAATTTCCACTTTTCTTTACCTGTTTCAATATCTACCGCATAGAGATGCCCATCAAGACTTCCATAGCAAACGACCTCGTCGGAAATGCCAGGAGTCGTATCTACGCGACCAGATGTGTATCTCCACTTTTCTCTTCCTGACTTAACATCCACTGCAAAAAGATACCCAGTCACGCTGTTAGAAGAATGGAAGATATTACTTCCGAAATAGATAACGCCATCCTTTATAACGGGTGAAGCAATAGGTGCACCGGTTTTAAATTTCCACTTTTCAAGGCCTGTCTTAATGTCTACTGCATAGAAATAACCGTCTTTACTTCCAAAATAGACGACTCCCTCTAACACAGTAGGAGTTCCATCTATCTCCCTGCCGGTCTTAAACTTCCATTTTTCTCTGCCAGTTTTAGCGTCCACAGCGTAAAAAAAGCTATCTATACTTCCAAAATATGCAACCCCATTCGCCACTACCGGTGAAGAGACACATCCATCGGTTTCAAATCTCCATTTTTTACTTCCTGCCTTTATATCTATTGCATATAGATACCCATCATGGCCTCCCAAGTAAACCATGCCCTCTGAAACAAAAGGGGAAGTATATACCGGGCCATATTCGGTTTCGAACCTCCATTTTTCCTGACCTGTTTTACCGTCTATTGCATATAGATGGCCGTCACGGCTTCCGAAATATACAACTCCTTCTGATACTGCCGGTGTAGAATTAACCTCAAAATCAGTTTTGAACTTCCAGATTAATCTATCCTGATTAGAAAAATCACCTGCAGGGTTAATTACTGTCTGTGCCAAATCCTTAATAATAGATGTGATGTCTTTATCTTTCCGATTATCTTCACAAGCTCCCCTGTTACTTTTTAACCAATAATAATAACCGTCTAAAATGGCACCAGACATATCATCAGGTTGATAAATACCCTGGTTATTAAAGTATGCCTGAAGTCGTGAACCTGACCATAATCCCCATCTATTTCTGAGAGTCATTCCTAGGCTAAAATGGTATGATATTACATCTGATTTTTTAGGTAATTCTTTTATTTTATTTTTGTCAGCATATGATAAGAATTTGTCTAATTCGATAAAACATTCACATAAATCTTTTGGAATATAAATGCCATCAATACTTTCAAGCATAAGCCGCTTCTTATACGCCTGCTCCTCCTCTATTATTTGCTGATGTTTCTCCTTACTGGCTGTAACTTTATCAATATTTCTAAAGAAAAATAATTTATCCCCTAGATACCATTTACCAAGAACTTCAGGAATAAAACTACCATCAAATTTGCTATTTTTAATAAATTCAATAATTTTATCTTTTGGTAATGGGCCATTTACGTCAATCTTTTCAATATCAACAATGCCATCTTTCGAAATAGTGCAGTTTAATTTAACAGAATTAACTCTATACTTTTCTCTTACTTCTATCCAATCATCATTAGGGACAGATTTAAAACCGATATAATCTGCCAAACTTTTATAAGTATCATTTCCGTTTTTCAGTTTTGGAAAGGACCGACTTTTTGGGGCTTTATACTCTGTACTTTCATATATATTAAACCCTGCTTTGTCTTTTATCGCATCATAGATATTTTCAAAGAAATCAGTTTTTATATAGCATCCTTTATTAAGGTCAAATAAATGGACATATTTTTTTGAATCAATAACGTATACAATATCATCGAAACAAAAGACTGAAAAATTATTTAAAAACTTTTCCTTTTCTGTTACACCTTCTTTGAATATCTTCCGTTTTTCCTGTTTACTTTTTTCAATATCAACAACTTCACCATATTTTGAATAATCTTTTGAGTAAACAAGGCCGCAATCTTCCTTATCCTTATCCTTATCACATCCGGTTATTTCTTTTTCAGTATAACTTTTAAGTAACATACCCTTCCTATATATGTTTATACTACTTAGACCCTCTGTTCTATCATCAGCATCTAAGGGCAATGTTACATAGAAAATGGTCTGACCATCATTGCTTAAATATAAGTACCTGCTGTATTTACCTAAAAAATTATCTATATAATGATCAATGGCTAAATCAAAACCTCTTTCAAGAACATAAAGGGGAATATCATTACCATTCTCGAAAACAGAGGACTTCCCCCTCATACTTGGAATTATATTATCATAGGGTATAGAAGTCAGATAATAATTCTTGTTTTGTGAATATATCTTTATGACCTCTACTTGGTTTGTCTGCGACATACTCCCGTTTGCAGAATAACAAATAAAAAATAATACACATAACAAAGAAAATATTTTTACTTTCATTTACTTCTCCTTAAATCAATTTATTCACCCATAGTGAAAAGAGAATAAAAAGGCATAAAAAAATTTCCCTGCTCTTTTTAACCATTTTGTTAAAAACGATAATGCAAACTAAACCCCAATTACGCGCGCATCTATAACACCAAAGCGAAGCGCCGGGGTCATTTGCTAAACTGTTACGTCTTTCATTTATTTCTTAATACTAAAAATAAATATATTATTTCACCAACAGTATCCGGTAAAATAATTTTTTCCACTTTTTCATGATATCCTAATTCATGTAGATCATATACTATGTCATTGAGTGCAATGTACCCACCAGCTAGTTCACAAACTTTAACTAAAACATTTAACTTTAAATCAACCCCTATTTTTCTTCGGTCAATATTAAAATAATTGGAAAACCTCTTTCGTTCTTCAACAATTATAGAATAATTACTAATGCCAAATTTACGTTGAAACTCATTAAAAAATATTTCATCTGAAGTTGACTTTATCTTTTTAAGGTTTCCTTTTTTTATTAACTTAAACAAGAAATAAATTATGCAAAAGATTCCTATTGTTACTAGTAATTTTGACATGGGTCTTCTCCACATTTAAAAGTACAATAACCAATAGCTCCCCAATCCCATAAACCTTCGGCAATAAGAGCTGGGGTTGCATATTTCGATAAGCCTCTACCCAACTCCCTCAATCCTCTAGTAAATGGTGTTTTAATAAAATCATTTGCTGCATTTAATTGGTGTGCAATTTCACTCAAAAATGTGGTAGTCCTTTGATTAGTAGATACAATCCTAAAAGGTGGGAGCATCCACTTGGGTAATTCTGAGCCAAAAACGGCTAAAGCCCCTAAAAGATCAAATCGATGTTTTTCAATACAATCACCCATACAACTTAGCATATCTTGATTACATTTAGGTTTATCCCTTTCATTGTCTTTACCAGTACATTTTTCAGAAGGTTCTTTAGGTGGATTTTTAGGAGATTCCCCACCACCTCCACCATTTGCAAATGCACTTGGTGGTTCAGGAGGGACAGGGGTCTGATTGATCCATTGCTGGATTTCTTCCGGACTCATTTGCCTTCCGCCAACGACAATTTCAGGCAGAGTATATTCCTTACATGGTGCATTAGGGTCATTACAATAATTATTAAAATGCCCACTCGGATCAGTATAAATCAAAGGATTATTAAGCACATATGAGTACCTGTTAAGTGATTGCGGGTTATAAGGCTCTGGCACTATCGTATCCGGTGATATAAACCTTCCGATGAAAGGATCATAAAGCCTTGCGTTGTAGTTGTAAAGGCCGTTTTCTGCATCAAGTTCCTGGTCTGTATACAAGTGATTTGTAGGTATTGATGAACTGTTTCTCATGGCACCAAAAGGCAAATATTCTGTAGATGAAGATGTTATTTCATTGCCTGATGCATAAGTCATGACAGTCGAGCTTCCAAGGTGATCCTTGTGAATATTACTCGTTACTCCTCCTTTTATTTGGCCAACCCTTAAATTACCTGCAAATAAGTATTTTGTTACAACTCCACCCTTTACCTCAAAATGGTCGCCTATATAATAGGTTTCAGTAACATCCCCTCCATTATATACAATTTTTTTAACCCTTGATCCTGTACCATCATAAAAATACTCTGTTATGGCACCGTTACTATGATCAATTCGTTTAGGCATATTGTCTGTATTGTATGTGATACTCCTTGTCTTTGGGTTTGCCGGATTAGTAAAATCATATCCATATTTCATGTTGCCATTTGAGTCATAATCATTAAAAGAGTAGTTATTACCTCCATATGAAATACGGCTTACAGCGTGCTTGTGGAGGTTATTTTCATAATAATAATTTAAGGTAATGCCATTTATAGTCTTTGTTTGTATGTTTCCTATAGGATAATATGTTAGGTTCATCGTGGTTGACCCATTGGCAGTCTCATTCAGAAGTCTACTCAGATTGTCATATTTGTATGCATATGAAATACCATTATGCTGATCATTTATTGAGCTGATCTCACCAAAAGCGGTATAATTATAGATCTTTTTCTGAATAATATTAAACTGCCCATCATTTGTTTCTACCTGTTTTAGTTTTTCTGTTCTGTCATCATAAGTATAGGTAGTTCCACTGAAACCACGAGTTATATTTTTTATTTTACCTGAAGGGGTATAGCTGGTTATATTTCCGTGATTATAGGAGCTAGGACCTTCGACAAGATATAATAGATTTGTGCCAGAATAATATTTGTTTTCTACCCAGTAGTTATCAGGATATGTGGTAATTTTCAACTTACCTGAAAGGTCATAGGTATATGAGGTTGTTCTGGCTTGATCACCGGTTATAGTTTTTGTTACATTTAAAACCCTGCCCATTGAATCGTAGCTGTTATATGTTGTAAAGTCGTCGACCCAATTAGTTACCAAAAAAAGCCTCCCTCTGCCGTTGGCTCCGGAAGCAGTGTTGTCATAGGCATAGGTGACATCCGGGTCTGATGTTGAGTAATCCTTAAGAGTTACACGGTTCAGGGCATCATATGTAAAGGTTATTGTTTGACCAAGGGCATCTGTCTGCTGATAAAGGTTGCCATTAAGGTCATAGGCATAGCTCCATGAGCCCATATCAGGATCACTCATAGATGTTTTCTGGCCAAGGGTGTTATAGTATACGTTTGTGACATTACCGGCTGCATCTGTAACAGATGTAAGATCGCCCGCGGCATTGTATGAATAATATGTTATACCTCCCCCTGTTTCTTCCTGTATCTGTACTATCCTTCCTAAATAATCAGTTATTTCTTTTCTGGTAATTGTCCTGTTTGGGCTTTGTATTGTGTCAGTTTGTGTGATTTCAGTTGTAAAACCATTATAATATATATTTGTGGTATCAAATTGGTTAGTACCCGTAGTATTGTATTTTGGCGTCTTTACTGCAATCACCCTTCCCTCACAGTCATACACCTTTTCGATAGTTGGATGTGCGGTTGCAGGTGGCACTTCATCGTATGAAGTTGTGGTTGCAAAATATGGACCTTCTGTTTTCCAGTTTCTTCCTGCGTTATCATAGTATAGCCTTGTGACTACATAATTATTTGTGCCTATACCCTTTGATACATTCATTATTGTTCTACCAAAGCCATCCACATACTCCCATGAATCAATATAAGTTGAACCGCTTTCAAGAGCACTGGTTTTTACAGAAACAGGGTAATCAAGCGGATTAACAGTATCAGAATAGGTAAATAAAGTCTCTCCTCCATCAGGATAACCTATTGCTGTCTGCCTGCCGTAATTATCGTAATCATAATAGGTAGTTTTAAGGTTTTCATCTGTCTGCTGATCCAGTTTCCCGAAAAGGTTATATTGCATACTCACTGCATGGGCAACCCCTGTTGAAGGATAAGTGATACCTGTTACATGGGTATATGTGGGATCATATGTAGGGTTATAGGTATATGTGGTAGTGTAGTTTTTCGGATCTTTAGAGGTTACCACATTACCATACGTGTCATAGGTATAGGTTTCTACAGGGTCAGCTCCTGTTGCATTATCGTATGTTTTTGTAAGCAGGTTACCGAAGCTGTTGTATGCATAAGTTGTCTTTCTTACCTGCCCCGTGCTGCTGCCGGTTAAAGTTTCAGATGCCTTTCTCCAGATCCATGAGCCCTTATTAATGTATGAATTTGTGGCCGTAACATTTTCGGCCCCGCCTGAACCCGACGTTACACTTGTTTGAACCCCTCCATGTGTATTGTTATAGGTATATGCCTTATTTGTATATACCGCAGGGGTATCATAAATATCTGTTCTTTCATTGGTGAGTTTTACAAATTTGGCTGTTGTGCCTGATAAGGTGTCAGCGCCCCATGTCAATGTTGTTTTCCTGAATGTGACCCCTGATTCTATTTCTTCTATAGTAAGTGGCCTGCCTTTTTTATAGGCATCATTCTGCTCATATGTGGTTTTAACTGTTTTACCACAGGGCTTAGTCTCTATTACATATGAAAATTCCCTGAATTCCCTGGTATTATAGTCATATTGTGCGCCTGAATACTGGTATGAGGTTTCCCCTGCTACAGCGCTAATACCATCATATGACTCAATCAAA
>JAAZBV010000083.1 GCA_012513605.1 Desulfatiglans sp.
ACCATAGGTTTGTCCTCCTTTTGCTTTTGGGAATTCGTTTTGTCTGGTAACTTAACGATCTCCCATAAGGAGGACTTTTTCAATATCAAAATTCATTAACTAAAAACCGTTTTTGGACAAGAGTGATCGAGAATATTTGAAAGGAATAAATGACTTTCAGGTGTTTTGTCACGTTAGTCAACAACGTCCCTTAAATTCCGCAAAGAGCACAAAGGACGTGAAGAAGTAATTATTAATATTAATCTCTGCGAACTCTGCGTTCTCTGCGGTGAAGACCCTTCGTTTAAAACTCCATCTTATACCCTATGCGGAATGTCCTTCCGGGCTCATTAAAGGTAAAACCCCTTGAACTGGTCAGGTAATCGGAATATGCCTTGTTAAATATATTGTCTATCGCCCCATATATCTCATGCCCGGTCGTGGCAACAATAAATTTGTAACCTGCCATAAAATCAAACCTTGTCCATTTATCAGATATATTCACCCCTGTGGGCACCTTTTTCTGTGAGCCGTTATATATGGCATCAAGCTGCGCCCATGCCCCCTGAAAAGGATAATAGCAGAGCCTTAAAAAACCATTTATTGGCGATATTGAGGGGAGGTCCTGATCATTACCTGTGTCACGCCCCCTTGTATATGCCACATTACCTGAGGCGGAGAACCACGCTGTCGGACGCAGGGTAAATTCGATCTCTCCGCCATACAGCTCTGCCTCGCTTATATTCTGGAGCTCTATGCGGGTAGGGCTTACCCTGTTTTCTGCAATCAGGTTTTCCAGATCATTATAATATAGTGCTATCCCTGCCTTTAAGATATCGCCTGTTCTGATTATGCCATATTCAAAAAACATGGACTTTTCAGGCTCAAGATTGGGGTTTCCCCACTTTTCCGCCCCGCTTCCCAGGTTAAGGTATTTATACCTCTCTTCAAGTGAGGCAGCCCTGTATGCCCTCGCTATAATAAAGTCTGTTGACCAGAGGCTGTTTATCTCATATGTGACCCCTGTATGGGCGTTCCATGAATATTCGGTCACATCATATTTATCCCATATCCTCCTGTTTGGCTGGGGAGGAGGGGGTGCAGTAGCAAATGCAGTCTTATAAAGGTCTGTCTCTTCATTTTTTACCTGAATCCTGTCAAACCTGCCTCCGATATTCATTGAAAACCGGTCATTTATCTCCCATTCATCCTCTGTATAAATACCTGATGAAAGATAATATGAGTCAGGTATGGGGGTATCTATGGAGGTCTCACCATTATGCTTTGTTCGCACCCTTTTTCCGTCATAGGTTCGTTTCCAGGTATCAAGGCCTAGCATTATGTCATGATTATCTGTCTTAAACCTGTTAATAAGGGCAATCGAGTAGGTTTTATGTATTGCGCCAGGTTCAATACTTTTTAAAAAAGCTCCTGTGGGAGGGGGGATATCATTAACCCTCACATGCCTGTCTATGGAATGGTATGAAAGCCTGAGCTTTGACTCCTGGTAAAAGCCGACCTCAGGCCGGTAGGTGTGCTCAAGGTTGATCAGGACACGGTCAACCTCATCATATGTCACGGTTGCCTCAGCCGGGAAGCCCACACTGCCCGCTCCGGGGATGCCTATCTCATCACCCCTGTAATACTGGGTTTTAAGCTCTGTTGTGTTTATTTCATTGGTTTTATAACCAAGGTTCATTATCCCCTGCAGGTCTGAAAACCCGCTGTTTTTCATCGTATTGTTTCTTCCATCCTTATATGACCCGAAATCCCTGAAGCTGCCGCTTGCAAAAACATAGTAATCAGGTGCATTATAGGCGGTATATGCATATGTGCTTCCACCATCAGAATTGAAATTATAGAGCAGGTTGAGGCCTCCTTCTGTATAGGCATCATGGCTGAACCTGCCGCTCCTGGTGATTACATTCACC
Source organism: Desulfatiglans sp. (assembly GCA_012513605.1). Lineage (NCBI taxonomy): Bacteria > Pseudomonadati > Thermodesulfobacteriota > Desulfobacteria > Desulfatiglandales > Desulfatiglandaceae > Desulfatiglans > Desulfatiglans sp. Next base: position 1,911 of record JAAZBV010000083.1, read on the forward strand.
ACCCCCCCCATTGTGCCGGAGCCATACAGAGAAGAGATAGGGCCTTTAAGTATCTCAACCCGCTCAACAGAGGCCGGGTCAATAGTGCCGAACTGTGCCCCTATATCGGTTGCAGTATTAAGCCTGATGTCATCAACAAGAAAGACAACATTTGCCCTTGAGCTTCCCCTGATATTTATCTCTGATCCCCAGGGCGAGTCAGAACTCTTTGTAACGCCGGGGATAACCCTGAGTGCGTCTGATATGCTGCTTGGCTGTATAAAGTGTATGTCCTTTGAGTTTATCACCCCAGTGCCGCCCGGCACCTTTTTAATCTCCGAGGCATAACCCCTTGCAGTTACGATTATTTCATCCAGTATATGTGATGTATCTTTGCTATTTGTATTTTCATCAGGTTTTTTCTCTTCCGCAATTATTTGACCTGACATGACCATTACTATTAATAGAATTACAGTTACAGCTTTCATTATAAATCTCCATATTCATATCTCGTCTTTTTTAAACCTTATTTTCATCTATTATTCCTTTTACATTCCCGCTATACTAAATATCTTTTATGGATTTGCAAAAAAAATATTCCCTTTTGGCTCTCAATCTTAGAATTATCTGCCCTTTGCCGATTAAAATTCCTAAACAGTTAAATAGGTTAGCCCTTTTTAAAATACTTTGCACCAAATTATTTTTTTGCATAGAACCAGGAATAATGATATATATCCCTGATATTTTTTTTGGTTGCCCTTTTTTTATCCCGGTAGACCGAAAAAATAGCAGATTTAAATCTGATAAAAAATCAAAGGAGATCAAATTATGAGCGGTAGTGAGACATATAAACAATCCGACAGTGCTGATATGGAGCGCTCCTCCCTTATGAAGGAGCTAAGAACCGCAGCAGGGTATATACCCCTTGCGGCCAGGAAAAGTTCAGAATTTAAAAGAATAAAGGTTACAGTAAACGGAAAAGAAACCGAGGTATATGGCGGGCTTACCATTCTTCAGTCTCTACAGCAGGAGGGTATACATATCCCTCACCTCTGTTATGACATAAGGCTTAAAAGGGCCAATGGGAACTGCGGCCTCTGTGAAGTGGAGCTTGAAGAGGATGGAAAGGTCGTAAGAAGCGTAAAAAGCTGCCAGACCCCCATTAAAGAGGGGATGAATATCATTACCTCCAGCCATCATCTTGAGGCATATAGAAGGGTACGGCTTGAACAGCTCTTAAGCGACCATAATGCAGACTGTACAGCGCCATGCGTAATGACCTGCCCGGCCCATATTGATATTCAATTCTACCTGATGCATGTTGAAGCCGGTAATTTTGAGGCAGCCCTGAAGGTTATAAAGCAAAAGAACCCCTTTCCAATAGCCTGCGGTCGTGTATGTCCTCACCCGTGTGAGGCCCAGTGCAGGCGTAACCTGGTTGACGAACCCGTTGCCATCAATTATGTAAAACGGTTTGCAGCAGACTGGGACATTGCAAGCGGAACCCCGTTTGTTCCCAAAAAGGCTGAATCAACAGGCAAAAAGATCGCCATTATCGGCGCAGGCCCTTCAGGCCTTTCAGCTGCCTACTACAGTGCTATTAACGGTCATGATGTTACTGTCTTTGAGCGTCACAACCAGCCTGGCGGTATGATGCGTTACGGCATCCCGGAATATCGTCTGCCAAAGGCACAGCTTGACAAGGAGATTGATGTTATAAGGGCACTGGGAGTAAAGATTATCTGCGAAAAAAATCTTGGCACAAGCATACACCTTGAAGACCTCCATAAGAATTTTGATGCGGTTTACCTTGCAATAGGTTCATGGCGGGCAACCCCAATGCAGATTGAGGGTGAAAATCTCAAGAATGTATGGCTTGGCATCAACTTTCTTGAGATAGTTACAAAGGGAGAAAAGATTGATATAGGCGATAAGGTCATAGTTATAGGCGGCGGGAACACCGCTATTGACTGCGCCCGCACCGCACTGCGCAAGGGTGCAAAGGATGTCAAGATCATATACCGCAGGACAGAGGATGAGATGCCTGCTGAGCATTATGAAGTCGAAGATGCCAAGCATGAAGGCATTGAGATTTTAACCCTCACAGCACCAAAGAAGATAACTGAGGGCAATGGCAAAAAACAGCTTGAGTGCATAAAGATGACCCTTGGTGAGCTTGACAGGTCAGGCCGTCGCCGCCCAGTATCCATTGAGGGAAGTGAGTTCATCATGGAGGCCGACACAATCATTGGCGCCATTGGCCAGAGCACAAACACCCAGTTTTTGTATAATGACCTTCCTGTAAAACTGAATAAATGGGGCGATATAAAGATCGACGGGCGCACCATGCAGACCTCGGTAGACAAGGTATTCTCCGGCGGTGACTGCGTTACTGGCCCTGCCACTGTTGTCCAGGCAGTTGGGGCAGGCCGTCGCGCCGCAGAGGCAATGCACTGCTATCTGACAGAAGGGTATGTGAGAGAAGAAAAGGCTGAATATAACAGCAGCAGGGGCACACTTGAGGATCTTCCAAGATGGGAATTCGAAGAGATGCCAAAACTTCCCAGGTCAAAGATGCCTGCACTGGAGGTTGAGGCCAGGAAGAATAATTTTAATGAGGTTGAACTGGGCTTAAGCACAGAACAGGTAAGGGAAGAGGCCAGACGCTGCCTCCGCTGCGGGTGCGGCGCAAGGTACACCTGTGATCTTAAGGCAGAGGCCAAGGCTCATAATTTAACATATATCAAACCAATTCATGAGAGGCCGTTCTTTCCACAGGCAAATGACCATCCGTTTATAGTAAGGGATCACAACAAGTGTATCTCATGCGGCAGGTGTATTGCCGCATGTGCAGAGGTTGTGGGTGTGGATGTGCTCTCCTATTATCTTAAGAATGGCAGGATGCTTGTTGGTACAAGAACAGGTAAACCGCTCAATGAGACATACTGCGTGAGCTGCGGGCAGTGCGTAAATTC
>JAAZBV010000084.1 GCA_012513605.1 Desulfatiglans sp.
ATAGGTTTGTCCTCCTTTTGCTTTTGGGAATTCGTTTTGTCTGGTAACTTAACGATCTCCCATAAGGAGGACTTTTTCAATATCAAAATTCATTAACTAAAAACCGTTTTTGGACAAGAGTGATTTTAAATAAAAGTTGGGTTGCTTCGCTTAACCCAACCTACACTTTTCAAACTATCTCATGTATACATTAACCAGTAAGAGGAATTATATGAACACAAACAATCCGTTTAGCAAACAAGCTGCAAAAGCAAGTTGGGCGGCAGCATTACTTGCCCTTGGCGTGATGATCTTTACTAGTGGACTGTCCAAGTCCAATCCTGAGGCATACAAAATGATATCAATGGCAACCCCTCTTATATTTATTCTAGGGCTTGGGTTGGGTGTATTCGCACTTTTTGGTATCAATAAATATGGTAAGGAAGGAATTCTTATACCGAGCATTGTAGGTATTTGTTTAAATGGTGGCTTATTAGGCTTAGTACTTATGATCGCAGTAGCGGCATTTAAACGAGCAGTTGGTTAACCACTTTTTTGACTCAGATTCGTGGAAAGTATGCCATCCGGTAAGCACTGGCATTTAATCCATAAGGAACTAATATCATGCTTATTCGCTTGTTGTGTATTGTAATGCTAATGCTTTTGTTTCCCTGCTATGGATTTTCCCAGGAGAAGGTTAAAACTATTGGTGTATTTGTTGCCCTAGCAGACAATGAGCATCAAGGGATTGTTAAGGTTCCCGATGCTGTCGGTAAAGGGGATGACCCTGATAAAAACTTATACTGGGGTACGGCTGATGGCCTGAAGGGATTCTTCGGGCGCAGCAAAGATTGGAAAAAAATACAAACCAACAATACAAACACCAATGGCTCTATTCTCCGAACAATGGTTTTTAAACATACACGGCATCAAGTGGTATTGAATGCGTTTGCATATAAAGGCGAGGCAATATCGAAATGTATTCAAGCGTTTGAAATGGCTATTTCATCAGGGACATACGATATGGTGGTCTATATCGGGCACAATGGATTAATGGATTTCACCCTTCCTATGCCAAATAAAAACAGAGATCAGGTCAAGACCCCTGATTGCGTTGTCTTATGCTGCAAGAGTGAAGAGTATTTTAAAAAACGTATTATTTCTGCAGGCGGTCGTCCTATTTTGCTAACCACTCAGTTCATGTATCCCGGAGCATTCATTCTTCATGCCATAGTTGATGATTGGATTTCAGGTAAATCTCTTAATACAATAAGATCAAGTGCAGGGGCGGCCTATGCAAAAAATCAGAATATTTCAAAGAAAGCGGGGACAGGAGTTTTTACAGAAATCATAAAAAATAATGATCGGGTAGAAAACTAAACCGGGTACTTAGGGACAGAAAAACCAAAATACTATTCACCACAGAGAGCACTGAGGAAAGTATTTATTATATTTCAATTTCAATAATAATTTTTTGCTTTTCCTGGCGCCCTTTGCGTCTTTGCGGTTCAATTTTAGCCACTGCCACCTCAACCATACAGGAACACATCCGCGGTCGCCAAGGCTAATTCTGGCCAGGGAGGGCACGGAGAAACCAAAGGCAGGTTGGTTTGCTTGGCTTAACCCTCCTTACGATTTGAAAGGAAAGGGTCGGGCGTGTCATACATTTATTAAATTTCGTCTATAATGTAACTTCTTATATTACTGTATTACCAATTAGTAAATAGATCAGATAAAAACAGTATAAGAACAGGAAAATAGAACCCTCCCACCTTTCAAGTTTATTTTCCTTTCCGGTAAAAACAAATATAAACAGCATCAGGCTGGAAACAATATTAACAATCATATCGGTGTTTGATATTGGCAAAACTCTGACTGGAGATATGACCGCGGACAAACCGAGTATCAGAAAAATATTGAAGATATTTGATCCTACGACATTCCCGATTGCTATATCGACATTTCTCTTCATTGCCGCGGTTATGGATGTTGCAAGCTCAGGTAATGATGTGCCGATAGAAATTATGGTAAGGGCGATTATACGTTCGGATATATTCAGCAGCCGGGCAAATTCTACTGAGTATACCACTATAACTCTTCCCCCAATCACCAGTAATACTAAACCAATTAATATGCCGATAATCGACTTCCTGATGGTATAATCTTTAATCCGCATATCTTCATCGTCATTTCCTGCCTTTGCAAGTTTTATATTGTAACCAAGGAATACCAGGAAAAAAAGCAGGAATACCATGCCATCAACCCTTGATATCCCTGACCATACTGCATTATCAAAAAGGATATCATTTGATGTAACTATTACCAGTAGTGCAGAAAGCAGGGCCAGTGGAATTTCTATCCATGTTGTATTTGATTTTACTGACAAAGGATAAACAATAGCGGATATACCCAATATGCCCAGTATATTAAAAATATTACTGCCTATTATGTTACCCATGACAATGTCTGTATCGTTGTTTATGGCTGCAAACAGGTTTACTACAAGCTCAGGCGAAGATGTCCCGAACGCGACGATTGTTAAACCTATAACGATATTGGGAATATCAAGTCTCTTTGCCAGGGCAGAGGCGCTGTCAACCAGTATATGTGCGCCCCATATAAGAGGGAAAAAACCTATAATAGTGAACAAAAGATATAGCATGATGTTTTTTAAAGTCGTCTTTTAATGCATATTTTCATGATCAATGTTTAAGGATTCGATTTCTACATTCTTAAACTCAAGCTGTCAATTTATTTTGCGGTGCCTCTATAGATAGGCTGGGTTTAAATCCAATAGTTTTTATTAGCCAATATAGATGCACCATTATCTGAAATGAATGTTGAGTTGCCTCGCTAAACCAGGCGATTTCGATTTCGGAGTACTGATATCGATTTAACTGACAATCTATCTTACCCTGATCTGGTTAAATAGGGGGTTTTGTCTTTGTATTCATCAACCTAATGTCCTGTTTAATTGGCGGGAATTGAATATTATAAGTTTTTAACTCAGAATTAACAGTGCAACAAATACAAGCATATGTCCCCTGTTGACGACTACCAGATTTTCTTTGACATGCCATCTCAATTACTTTAGACCACAAAGAGACATATTATGGATGAAGGTTTCAGAGATCATCGATTAGCCAAGTCTTATTTTTAAGCTTTACTCTGATGGCTTTTAGCTTTAATCATAAACGAGCGTTTAGGGATGGAGACCAATTAGCGTTTATTCGCGGTTTACATTGGCTGGGAGCCATATACATGATTAACCACCCGGCATATTTATGGAGGCCTTTATGGGTAGCCTTGAATTTTCAGTCCCATATAATAATGACCCTGATACACTTGCAGAGGTTTTTAAATGGAAGGATAACAATGCAAACAGGATAAGAGAGATATATCTTTCAGGTCCGCAGGAATTTGCAGGTTCAGGCAGGATATCCAAAGCACAGACATTTGATGATTTTTCAGATGTAGTTAAAAGAGTTCATGATGAAGGCATACGTGTTAACCTGCTTATGAATTCCGTATGTGAAGGGGCAGACTGGTACTCATCAGGAATGTTAAACAGCACAATTGCCTACCTGAAAAGGGTATTTGAGGTCTGCCACGTTGAGGCCATTACCATTGCAAATCCTATGTACATAAGGGAGATAAGAAGGCATTTTCCTGAAATTGAAATCTGCGCCTCTGTGCTCGCGGATATTGACTGTATTGATAAGGCCATGATCTATAAAAAGGCAGGCGCTGATTCATTTACGCCTGATGTTAATATCAATCGTAATCTAAGACTCCTTAAAAGGATAAAAGAAAAGACAGCTCTTGAAATAAAGCTGATGGTGAATGAGGGATGCCTGTTTAAATGCCCTTTCCGCAAATTTCATTTCAACTATATCTCTCACAGGTCAAGGAATCCTGGTGCAGAAGGTAACAGGCCAGAGGATAATGTCTTCAGCCTGAACTGTATACAGGTTTCAAAGAGTGACCCTTCTCAACTGATCAAGTCAGGGTGGATCAGGCCTGAAGACCTTGAGGAATATGGAGATATATCAATATTTTTCAAGCTTGTGGGCAGAACAAGTTCCAGGAATATGATTTTGCGCACGCTAAAGGCATATATGGGGCAGAGTTGGGATGGCGACCTGCTGGAGCTTATGGCAGGAAATCTCTATTCATGCGGCATATCTAACCTCCTGTACCTTGATAACCGCGGCCTTGATAATGAAGGATTTTTTGAAAAGGTTACATCATGCGATCATGAGTGTATTGACTGCAATTACTGTAACGAGCTTGCAGGTAAATTGATTAAGCGCGGGGTCATGACCCATGAAAAGGCAAAGGATATGGGGATGGAATAGCGGGGTATATATTAATATCCATCTTCTCTAATCCAAATCGAAATCGCTATCGAAATCGTCATCGAAATCGATTTTGAATATGTTGGAGAATCCGATTTCGATTTAAATCAAAAATCCGATTACGATTTCGATATTTTTGCCTTGACACAAAATCGATCTTTTTATAGTTATCACCACTAAACAAACTAATACAATCTAGCCTTACATCAATTAAATAAAAAATTTTTCAGCCAGGAGCAAAGAATGGCAGACCAGAACAGACCCTGGACATGGCCTGTGCCTGAATCCAGTAAAAGAATAAAAGATAATACCAGCCGCCAGGATGCATTTGAAAGGGCATCAGGTCAGGCGGTTTACACAAGGGATGTTGTGCTTCCAGGGATGCTTTATGCCAAAACACTCACTTCTCCCTATGCACATGCAAAGATTAAAAATATAGATACGGGTGAAGCTGAAAAGATTATTGGCGTCAGGGATATTCTAAGGTTTGATGATCCTGATATAGCCGGCAACCGTGGTGTTGGCGCTGACACCGGCGCCATGTACAGCATACTGGCCCTTCCCGGAATAAGTGATTTTTATCAGCATCCGATGGGGGTTGCTGTTGTGGCAGACAGCGAAGAGGTATGCGACTGTGCCTTAAGGGCGATAAAGATTGAGTGGGAGGAGCAGCCTTTTATACTTGATATGGAGGATTCTGCAAGACCTGATGCCCAAAGGATTATGCCTGAGGCTCAACCAATGGGTTTCGGTTTTGGGTTCGGGATGTCTGATAAGGAATCAAAGCAAAGTCCCAATATGGTTATGACGGAAAAAAGGGAGATAGGGGATGTTGAAAGGGGGTTTTCCGAGGCTGATAAAATAATTGAATATACTGTTAAGAGGGCTATGAATTCTCCAGCCGGTGTTGAGGCAATGGTCTGTGTGGCCCAGTGGAGAGATGATTTTCTTGATCTCTGGGTTCATCATCAGGCAAATCCCCAGAGAAACCTGACCACACCGGGAATGAGTATGGGCGGGCCTTCTGCCGGGATGCCGTTTTTTGGAGGCGGGTTAGGTCAGGCTGCTCCAATGCCTGATAAGGCCAGCACCCACTGGTCAAAGATTACTGTTAAATTTCCATACCAAGGTTCATGGTTCGGGGGGCTCTCATGGCTTGCCTATTCGGATCTCTTTATCAAGCTTGCAGTGATACTGGCCAAAAGGGCAGGGGGAAGAGCGGTAAAGCTTTTATATGATGAGAGCAGTTTTTACTGTGGCGGAGATGAGGCAGGCACCTATATCTGCAAGGTAGGGGCAAAAAAGGACGGGACCATTACCGCATACCACTGGCATATGGTGGGTGTAAGAAATCCTGCTGTAGACAAGACCCCTGAGTGTACAAAAATACCAAATATTAAAGGCACTCAATCATGGTCATTCACCAACATGGGCCATCAGGCATGTTTCAGGCACGGTGCTGCCTCATGTGTACCGCATAATGTAATGTTTGACATGGTCGCAGCAGAATTGGGGCTTGATCCTACTGAGGTCGCCCTCAAAAATGACGGTTGCAACGGGCATGACTGGGAATGGGTCACAAAGTATCAGAAAGAGAACGGGTTTCCACAGAGGCATAGCCTGAAAGAGGTAATTGAGATAGGGAAAAAGGCCATAGAATGGGACAAAAAGTGGCATGCACCTGGCTCAAGGCAGCTAAAAAACGGTCGTATGCATGGCATGGGATTTACCTCAATAAACGTATGGCACTGGGGCAGGGGGGCCATGTCATTTGTAAGTAATTCCTTTGCTTGCCTGATTATGAAGGATGGAAAGGTTACAATTGTTGGCCTTAGATGCAACATGGGCACAGATACTGAATCAGGTTATCGCCATTGCGTGGCTGCAGAGCTTGGGCTGAACTATGAGGATGTGCTTATTCAGCAGCAATCTTCTGATAACAGCGCCTATTCTCTTGCACAGCCTGCCGGGTCAACCGGTACTGTAAATGCCACTTTTCAACTGGTTATTGCAGCCCGTGAGTTAAAACAGAAGATACTTGAATCAGCAGGTTCAATGATGGGCGGAGGCATGCCGGGCTTCATGTTTGGCATGAACGGAAATGCGGGATCATCTGCAAAGAAAAAGCCTGATGATTATGATATCAGGGATAGCTATGTATTTGAAAAGGCAAACCCGGAAAAAAGGATGCATGTAAGCCAGGTTGCTGGCGGCTTTATGCAGACAAACCCAATAATAGTTCACCCTGATGTGGGATCTCCGATAAGCAGCATGATGTCCGGAGCGATGATGGGGGGCGAGAACTATGTTATGGGGAGACAGGCCCATTTTATAGAGGTAGAGGTGGATACTGAAACCGGTATGGTCTATGTAACAAATGTGGTATGCGCTAACGACATAGGTCACCTCTTTAATCGTAAGGGGGCTGAGGGGCAACAGTATGGTGGTGCAATAATGGGCTTAGGGAGGAGCGCAACAGAGGAAAAGATATTTTGCCCTGAAACAGGGGTAGGGTTAAATTTTGACCATATCAATTATCATTTCGGTACCATGAACGATTATCCTGTTGTAGACTGCCACCTGATAGAGACCCATCTCGGATATGGCACATACGGCGCATTTGGTATTGGCGAAAATATCGGCGCTGCCCTGTCAGGTATAACCTCCGGAGCGATATATAATGCCACCAAAAAGTGGATTCTTGATTACCCGATTACACCTGACAGGGTGCTTAAAGCGCTGGGGAGGATATGAAGCTTTTATAATCGAAATCGAAATCGGCGGGTTCATCGAAATCGAAATCGTTATCGAAATCGCAATCGGTATTTAAATTTTAAATACGATTTGGATTTCGATTGCGATAACCGATTGCGATAACCGATTGCGATAACCGATTGCGATAACCGATTGCGATAACCGATTGCGATAACCGATTTGGATTTCGATTTGGAAAAGATTAACCTATCAACTGTTTGTATCTTTCCCTGTTAAATTTTTCAAGCTCTTCGGTAAAAATTACATCCACCTTTGGATGGATGCTGCCTGGGGCGCCATAGGTCAGGCCTGGGATAAAGCTGCCACCTGGTGTATATTGTTCCAGCGCCCTCTTTACCTCGGTGCGGATTTCATCATCAGTGGAATCGTCCCTGTCAACAATGGCGGCATCAACACCGCCCATTATGACCATGCCTCCTTTAATCTGTTTCTGTATCTTGGGGATATTATTCTGCGGAAGGGCGCCCTGCCAGATATCTATTCCAAGTTCAACCATGTCCTCTACAATCGGTTCGAGAAATGAATCGGCATGATGCATTATTATTACCCCTTTTTCATTCATATACCGGTATGTTTTCACAAACTGGGGTTTTATAAATTCACGCCATGTATCAGGGCTCATAAACATGCTGTTTTTACTGCCCCAGTCATCATGTGAAAGCATGATATCAGGCTTGAGGTTATCCACTATGAGCTTCATGTAGTTATACCTGTATTCGCCCACATAATCACATAGCTCCATCATACATTCAGGCTCAGCTAGAAAATTCATGAGGGTGTCCTCAAAACCCATAAGGAAATGCAGCTGCTCAAACACGCCGGTTGGCATAAAGGCCATGAGCATATAATTCTCACGATCTATTTTAGAGATTGCCTCAATGGCCTGATCCCATACCCTGGAGTCAGAACAGTTGCCGACAATATCCGGCGCCTTTGCCGTATTTTTCCAGTTGCAAATATCCTTAACGACCTTGTCATCAGCCGTAACATGGGGCATTGCCGCAAGCTGATCATCCGGCCATACAACGCAGGTTCCCCATTTATCGCGGATCGGTTCCATGCCTTTAAACCGCTTTCCCCTTGCATAGAGTGCAACAGGGTCAGCCATAAATAGAACCATGTTTTCATATTGATTTACCAGCCTGTCAGGCTTGCCATTTTTCTTAATTGTCTCCAGAAAGTTTTGTTTAGCTGTAAGCATATAGATCTCCTTAAGCCTAAAAAAATGAATAAATGGGATTTTTTATGTCCTTATTACATTATATAAATGAACGAACACCGTCTACGTCATTTCCGCCACGCACCAAATACGGGATTAATTTCAGCGGGAATTCACTTTAGGTTATGTATATACAAAATGGAATTCAGCCTGTCAATCCTTGATAGCAGCGCCACTGCGGAGGATGGGCGCGAGCATGAATGAATACTTTGGCTTTTATTTAAAACATTATTAACACTTTTTCAATAATCATAAGATTGATATAACATTAGGAGAAGATGAGCAAATATAAAAAACATCCCATTTTTTTTGTTTTTTACTTTTCAAGTCGTTTTAAAGTTTCATCATATTCTGAAAAGCCGATGATTGTCTGAAGCTCCTTAAAATCCATTATGGCATTATTTGATTCACCTTTTGCCAGTTTAGACAAGGCCATTTTCATGGCATATACAGAGGCAGATAAGAGGGTAAGGGGGTAAGCTGCAATTTTATAACCAAGCTCAGCAAGGCGGACAGGGGTCAATACAGGTGTCTTGCCATGCTCTACCATATTTGCCATATGACATCCAGGGGCTTTAATGCATATGATTTCCATTTCCTCTTCTGAGCATGGGGCCTCTACAAAAAGTATATCAGCACCCATATCGTTAAATATCTTAGCGCGTTCTATGGCCTCATCAAGGCCAAGGGTTGCACGTGCATCTGTGCGGGCCATGATAACAATATCCTTTCCATTATCTAAAGCCTCTTTTTGCGCCTCTATGGCTGCCTTTAACCTTATAACAGCATCCTTTCTCTCTATAACCTCTTTGCCTGATGTATGTCCGCACCGTTTGGGGCTCTTCTGATCCTCTATCATAATACCTGCTGCACCTGCCTGGATATATCCATGAACAGTGCGCTTAACATTAACCGCATTGCCATACCCTGTGTCACCGTCAGCTATAACAGGTATCTTTATGGCGCTGCATATGTTTTTTAGCTGATCTGCCATTTCACCATATGATATAAGCCCTGTGTCAGGCAGGCCCAGCCTGGCAGCAGATACTGCAAACCCGCTCATAAAGGTGAGGTTAAACCCGGCATCTTGGATTAGTTTTGCGCTTAATCCATCATAACAGCAGGGCATGATTATTAATTCATGACTGTTTAAGAGTTTTCTCAATGTTGCTGTTTGATTATTATTAATATCGTTTTTCATAATATATGGATTTCCTGTGATCTAAAATCGTAGGCTCAAGGCTGAAAGCTGAAAGGAAAAAAATTATTCAATCTGAACCCCTTCTTTCCACTCACCCCTTGTAACAGTTCCATCTGCTTTAATATATGTCCCTTTACCGTCCATCATATTATTTCGCCACATCCCTTCATAACTGCTTCCATCAGGGTACTGGATCCTACCATTCCCGTTATACTCACCATTTTTCCATTGACCCACATATTGTCTGCCATCAGGGAAGGTGTAAGTCCCATTATTGCTGTACTTGCCATTATCCCACTCACCATTGTATTCACGGCCATCAGGCCAGGTTAATGAACCCTTTCCATGCATAATGCCTTTTACAAGATCACCCTCATACACCCTTCCATCAGGAAAGTTTATGCGGCCTGTTCCTGTGATCTGGCCATCAGTTAACTGTCCTTTGTAGCTTTTTCCCTCAGGCCATGCAAGCATCCCTTCGCCATGCCATTTTTCATCTTTCCAGCTGCCTGAGTAAACCTGACCATTTTTATATCTCATTGTGCCAGTGCCTGATATCTTCCCCTGAGAAAATTCCCCTTCATAAACAGAGCCATCAGCAAGCATGTATATCCCTGAACCATGCATTAGATCATTTTCATAATCACCATCATATCTACTTCCATCAGGCCAGACAAAAGTGCCTTTGCCTGTTTTTTTATTTCCTTTCCAATACCCTTTATATTTAGACCCATCAGCATAAATTGTAGTGCCGATTCCATTCTTGTTATTATTTGTGAATTCACCCCTGTATATATCTCCATTTGACCGGATGAGCTCACCTCTGCCGTTTCTTTTTCCATTCCAGAAATCCCCTGTATACCTTGAGCCATCAGGGTATCTCATGGTTCCTATTCCTGTAATTTGGTTTTCTTTAAACATACCGGTATATTTTGACCCGTCTTCAAGGTCATACTCACCCTCTCCATGAAATATACCGTTTACAAACTGCCCTTTATACCTTCTTCTGTCCTTATATGTAAGCTCTCCCATGCCTGATCTGACATTTTCTTTACATTCACCCTGATAGATGCTGCTGTCAGGATATGAAACAGTGCATTGCCCGTTCAGTATTCCTTTTTCAAATATGCCTTCATATCTGGTGCTATCTTTTATTGTAAAAACGCCAATACCGGTCATCTCATCATTTGTAAAGCGTCCATTATATTTATCACCACCTGGCAGGGTAAGTTCCCCTGTGCCCTCTCTTTTCCCGTTTAGCAGTTCCCCTTCATATTTACTGCCATCATTATATTCCATTACTCCTTTTCCCGTGATTATCCCCATATCCCAGTCACCGGAATAGGATATCCCGTCTGATGAGATGTAATCTCCCTTTCCATGTCTTAATCCATCTTTCCATTGCCCTGTGTATCTGGAGCCATCATTGTATGTCATCACACCATATCCGTTCTGAATGCCACCTGAAAACTCGCCCTGATATTCTCCTCCATCAGTGAAAAACAGCTTACCGCTTCCATGATATTTACCCTGTTGAAAATTTCCTTCATATTTGAGACCCTTAAGTGATTCAAATATGCCATAACCATCAATGCAATTGCCTTTAAGGCATTGCTTATCACCGCACCCGGTATTTAAAATGGACGATAAAAAGGCAATGAATATTGCGATTATACAGTAGAAATGGTTATCTATAGTTTTTTTCATTTTTATATTAAAATCTCTATTTCTCTCCTGCAATATAACAGAATGAGCTTTGATATTCTATAATGTAATTATTAACCCAATTTTTTATTTTAAATAAGTTTAAGGTCTTCTGATATGTCATATGATTGCAGTATAAAAAAACCACCTCAAAAGTGAGGTGGTTATAAATGATAGATAACGAGCAGAAGGGAGATATTATTTTACAAAAAAGAGATTCGGTTAAGCTAAGAATTACTTCTTGTCTTTTTCTGCAAGTTCCTTAAGTACTTCGCGATTCAGCTGATCGCGTTTTCTATCTGCCTTCAGATTCGGCTTATTAGCCTTTACCTTGTTTTTCCTGACAATTTTTGTCTGTTTTGAATTGGAACTCATTGTTATATTCCTTTCAATATTATTTATGCACTATGGCACAAATATTTGATCAATATTTATAAAAAGGGCAATAGCAATGATATAAAACAGCATACTAATGCCCCGATAATATACTACCTTTTGGCGGCCTCTTCCTTTGCCCTCAGTTTAAGCCTTTTTTTCCTGCGGTGTCTTCTTCTTTCTATTTCGCGTTTTCTCTCAATTTTTTTATGGCTTCCCATTGAAAACTTTATCCTCCTTTTTCTCGTGCAATATATATACGGATATTATCCCTGTTAATCAAAAAATGTATTAATTATACAAAGTTATTGTTTTAGTCAATCCAAATATCCATTTTTTAAAACAATTCCACATTTTTTTCCTTTTCATTACAAAAATAATGATTTTATTTTTGAGTGGATTGCTTTGCTTAATTTTTATCTTGCCTTGACTTCAAAACAGGGGTTAATAATCTCATATTAACTATTTGACAGTTTTAACTGATTACAGAAAAAATGAACAATAAAAAGCATATATTCTATTACGGCTGGATAATAGTGGCCGTTTCATTCCTGACCCTGTTTTTTTCAATAGGGATCAGGGTATCATTTGGCGTTTATTATGTTGCTATCCTTGATGATTTCAGGTGGAGCAGGGCAGACACTGCGCTGGCTTTTTCAATTGCCATGTGTGTTCACGCCATGTTTGCACCTGTTTCAGGCTACCTGATCGACAGGTTCAGCCCAAGGCGCCTTTTCCCGGTCGGAGCAGCATTTCTTGCAATCGGCCTGATTTTGTGCAGCTTTATCAGCAACAGGTGGCAGTTATACCTCTTCTGGGGAGTGTTTACAGCAATCGGTATAAACATGACAGGATTCGCACCCAACATGACCATTGTCCCAAGATGGTTTATAAAGAAAAAGGGGCTTGCAAACGGGATTGCTGCCTCAGGGATAGGAGCAGGGTCACTTTTTGTGGCAATGATTGCAGGGTTAATAATAAAATACTGGGGCTGGAGGGCCGCATTTTTAGTGACTGCGACTGCTGTATTACTATTCATCATACCTGCTGCATCCATTTTTTTAAGGCATTCACCACAGGAAATCGGGCTTTTGCCTGATAATGTTAAAAATAGGAGAGAGGAAAGGGCAGGGGGTATCCTGTCAGGCATCAATGCTGAGAAGATATCTGAACGCCAGTGGACTATTGGTATGGCAGTAAAAACAGCTCCTTTCTGGTGGATCAACCTGACCGCCGCGTGCCACGGGTATATAGTCAGCATGATGGTGGTTCATCAGACAGTGTATGTTGTTGATTCCGGATTCAGCCATTTGCTCGCAGCATCTATGCTCGGCATCACTTGGGGGCTTGGTTCTATTGGAAATGCATTTTTCGGGGCAATATCCGATCGTATCGGCAGAAAAAGGGCACTTGCTTTTGGCTCTGTTTTGGCCTTTTCAGGGATGTTATTTTTTCTGTTTCTTAAGGAGGCACATCTAAATATACTTCTGTATCTTTTTGCTTTGCTTTACGGGGTAGGGCAGGGTGCATATTCCCCAATCTATGCAAGCAGTATGGCGGATCTCTATGCCGGGCCATCATTCGGAAAGATAATTGCTACCGTATCTGTGGCCTATGGAATTGGCGGTGCATTCAGCTCATATGCAGGCGGATATCTCTATGATGCAAGAGGAAGTTATCTGTTGCCCTTTTTATCTCATATGGTTTGTATACTCCTTGGCGCACTCGGGATATGGATGGCATCACCGGAGAAAAATAAAATAAGGTATCAGTTGTCTGTATAGCATAAAGGGGGCATGTTTATTATACCCCCCCTTTTTTTTAATGAACCAACTGTAGATGTGAGTCATATTGTCATAAGCCTTTTAAGCTTATTTCGATAACCATCCATATCAATTATCGGTTTTCTTGCAACTCCTGTACTCATTGCTGCCTCTACAATGGCAGGTGTTACCCAGAAAATAGCCCTTGGGTCAAAGGGCTTTGGAATAATGTAATCAGGCCCGAACTGGAGGGATTTTAAACCATAGGCATTAAGGACCAGATCTGGAACATCCTGTTTGGCTAAACCCGCAAGGGCATAGGCTGCTGCAAGCTTCATGGCATCATTGATCTCTGTTGCCTGGCAGTCAAGGGCACCCCTAAATATAAATGGGAACCCAAGCACATTATTAACCTGGTTAGGGAAATCAGACCTGCCTGTAGCTATGATAGCATCAGGCCCAGACTTTTTTGCATGGTCATAATCTATCTCAGGGTCAGGATTTGCAAGAGCAAATATGACTGGTTTATCTGCCATTTTTAGTAACATCTCTGGCTTAAGGGCATCTTTAACAGATATACCGACAAAAACATCAGCGCCCACAAGCGCCTCTTCAAGGGTACGGCATGGCGTATCTGCTGCAAGCTCCTCCTTGTATGGATTCATTCCTTCTGTTCTTCCCTTATAGATCACGCCTTTACTGTCACACAGGATAACATTCTCCTTTTTTACCCCAATTAAAAAATGGAGTTTACAGCAGGCAATACCTGCTGCTCCTGCGCCATTGTAAACCACCCTGATTTCGTCGATCTTTTTACCAGTGACTTCAACAGCATTCATAAGCGCCGCAGTGGTAATTATTGCAGTGCCATGCTGATCATCATGAAATACCGGTATTTTCAGGTGCTTTTTAAGCTCTTCTTCTATGTAGAAGCAGTCAGGAGCTGATATATCCTCAAGGTTTATACCTCCGAATGTAGGTTCCATAGCCTTTACTGCCTGTATGAACTGATCAGGTGTTTGGGTATTTAATTCAAGATCAAAGACATCTATATCTGCCAGTTTCTTGAACAGAACGCCTTTACCTTCCATAACCGGTTTTCCTGCAAGGGCACCTATGTTGCCTAATCCAAGAACAGCAGTACCATCTGTTATTACTGCCACCAGGTTTCCCTTTGCTGTATATTCATATGCAAGCTGAGGGTTTTCCTCTATCTCAAGGCACGGGTAAGCTACCCCGGGGGTATAGGCCATGCTCAGATCATAGGATGTTGAGAGTGATTTTGTTGCATTTACCTCTATTTTTCCAGGTCTTATTTTCCTGTGATATTCAAGTGATTCTTCTTTACTTACAGCCATAAAATTTCCTTTTAAAAAAATACAAAATGAAGGGTAATCTCTATTCTGAACTCTTCACTAAGTCAATAGCTGATTCAGTAATATCTGAAATAGCGCTCATTAACATCCAAATTACTGCCTCAATACAATGTAATATTCACGATGAGTAATGGGAGTATCCGTTCAGAGGTTGAGCAGGTTTAACATGTAAAAAGGGAATTCCTGACAGGTTTTGCATATTCAGTATTAATTCTGGCATACCATATATTTGAATTCATAAATTGACAATTAGCATGCAACCGGGTTATGTTTCTTTGTTGTTGTGTTTCATAAATTTGAATTATAGATAAAATTTCTAAAACTTTTATTTCAAGCCGCGGGATTTTACTTAATCCTGCGGCTTTTTTATTTGGAGTCATTACATGAGATTATTACTTACCTCGGTATTCGGACCATATGCAGTAGATGATGAATATGGCGTAAAAGAAAATAAGATGGAGCTGTTCCATAATCAGGTTACAAGAGAACAGGGCATATTTTCCTATCGTTTCAACCACAGGAGCCAGGGCCTTTATTTTCTTGCTGAGAATATCGACATTCCGACCACAGTTCTGGATTTTCCAAACCTTAAACGTTTCAGACATGAACTGAGAAAGGGTTACGACTATATAGGGATAAGCTTCATTATCCCCAATTTCAAGAAGGCAAAGGAGATGGCAAGACTTATCCGGCAGTTGTCACCTGAGTCAAAAATTATACTTGGAGGGCATGGAGTAAGTATTCCCGGAATAGAGGCGATGATTGATAATGACTATATATGCAAAGGTGAAGGGGTATTCTTCTTAAGAAAGCTTTTTGGAGAGAACCCGGATAAACCCATTAAGCACCCTCTTGGTTACAGCTCATTTAACAGGAGGGTTATGGGGGTTCCATGGGCCTCTGATTCAGGGATACTGATTACTGGTGTGGGTTGTCCTAATAAATGCAGGTTTTGCGCAACGTCACACTTTTTTGGGGATTACATTCCATACCTGAAGAGCGGAAAAGAGATATATGATCTCTGCTGCAAATATGAGGATGAGATGGGGATAACTGATTTTGGTGTTCTGGATGAAAACTTTCTAAAAATGAAGGGTAGGGCACTGGAACTGCTCGAACTGATGGAACGTAATAACCGCCATTTTACCTTTGCAATATTCAGTTCAGCCGAAACAATCAGGGAACTGAACGACCTTGATATCCTTGTAAGGATGGGTATCAGTTTTATATGGATTGGTGTTGAATCACGGCAGGAGATATACCTGAAAAACAGAGGGACGGACTTCCCTGTACTTATCGCTGAACTAAGGAAAAGAGGGATCAGTATACTTGCCTCATCCATCCTTTTTCTTGAACAGCACGATAAAAAGACAATCTGGGAAGATGTTGATTTTGTCACCTCACTTGACCCTGATTATCTTCAGTTTGCATCCCTTGGGCCAATACCTGGCACACAGTTGTACAGTGACTATGAAAAGGCCGGGAAGTTAAATAATGAGGTGCCATATGAATCGCAACATGGTCAGGGAGAAATATGGTTCAACCATGCCCATTTTACAAGGGATGAATCAAGGGAGTTTTTAAGGCTGGCATTCGAGATCGACTATAACCGGAACGGGGCCTCCATGCTTCGTGCCATAAAAACAGCATTAATGGGTTACATATATTGTAAAGAACACAGTGATGAAACAATAAGAAGACATACAGCCTCATTTGAGAAGAGACTTAAAATTATGAGGTATTTTCTTGTTGCAGCAACCATTTTTGTTCAGAACCGTAAAAGTGAATCCCTGCTTAAAGAGATTAAAGGTCTTTATTGTGAAGCTTTTGGAAGGGTGGGTATACGAATATTGGGTTTATCAGCGCTGGTTGTTCTTTTAAGTCTCAAGGAGTATCTGCGTTGCCGCATTTCAGGTGATAAAATAAACCCAAAGACATCTTGTACTCTTTATGATGAAAATAAAACAGGCCATTTCCCTGGCAAAAGTAAGATAGAAACAGTCTCTCTTCCTTCAAAGATAATTCCGGTCTTACCTGAACAGGCTGGTTTAAGGTATAAAACCTAGTTATGATGGGGTATAAAAATGCAAATGCATGGATCTTATCCTTTGACTAATAATTTTCTTGATTTCTATTTAATAAGGTATATATTGGTGAAAATAAAAAAGGGTCGGGTTTAGTTGCCGACTGGTTTCATTCACAGGGTAAGACTTTTAGGCATCCTTTGTATAGAAACTAAAATTTAATTCGAAAGGAGGATGTCAAAATGAGTAGTGGTACAGTGAAATGGTTTAATGATAAAAAAGGTTTTGGTTTTATCGGACAGGACGATGGACCGGATGTATTTGTTCATCATTCAGGTATTGTATCAAACGGTTTCAAGAGCCTGGATGAAGGTGCTCGTGTTACGTTTGATATTGAGAATGGCCCGAAAGGCCCATCAGCAGTAAACGTAAAAACTGTTTAGTAGTTTATTTAAATAGTTAGATAATTAAGGGCGCTTATAATATTTATGGGCGTCCTTTTATTTTTTGATTTACACGATGAATTATCAGCGTAAATCAATATAAGAAAAAAGTAGCAGATGATTGCAGGCTGTATCGAAGTTGGCGAAACGCCCTACTCAAAAAATCCTCATAATTTAATTTCAAAAAACTCAATTTCTACAGCGTACACCTGATAATGACAAGGCGTTATATTTTCGCCTTTTTCGATCTCTCTTTCACCCGCTTTGGAGCCCTTTAGAAACAGGCTTTCCATTAGTATGTGTTCTAATAACAAGCCTGATCGATTATTGCATAGTAAGTTGACTTAATGAACTTCCTGTGGGATGCTATAAAAAAATTGGCTCCTCACAAGAATTTGTGGGTGCCAGGTTAATAAAAAACTTGAAAGCATGAATCAAATCAAGTACTTCCTGTTGGTGACTAACCTATGGGAAGGAGGATATGATTCATGCTTATCGAA
>JAAZBV010000085.1 GCA_012513605.1 Desulfatiglans sp.
CGATGGCTCATCAAAAACCGTGTAGTCCTCACTGAAGGCGGTATGCCCGAGGCATTACTGGAAAATTATTCAAAAAGTACTTTATAAATCTTTTACAACCACGAACCACACGAACGACACTAAAAAAAGCAGTTATAAAAAGTAACAGGTTTTTTAATTATTGTTTTAAACATAAAACCCCTTTCGTGTATTTCGTGTGTTTCGTGGTTAAATTGAATTTTGTCTGTCCGTCGTAGCCTTGGCGAAGATGGAAATCTTGTCTGACAGCCTATATTTCTAATTGATTGCTGATAATTGATAATTGTTCATTGATCATTGCAAAGTTTTCTGTTACAACAACCCAGCCTTAAAAAAATAGATTTCAAGAGATTTTGCATTAATATTAGTAAAAACCTGAAAAAAGTGATCAGTTTTACCGCTGATGTTTGAGGTTTGATTTTTCTCATGGCTGCGTCTGAAAAAGAATTACGCTGGAACATCTTTCGAGAATTATTCCCATATTATGGAAAACTGGTATTGCCGGAATTTCTTCAAATAAATTCATCCTTTTATTATTTCATTAAAAAAATCCCTTTTATAGAGAGCTGAGTGAAATTTGTTAAACTACTATTATAAAGATGACATTCAATCATTCCTCAAAAAAAGCACAGAAGAGATTATTGGTGAAATAACTCTTTCAAATACTTTTGATTCTACATTCAATCAAAACAAATCATGGGAAATCCAAATTTCAATCCTTAAAGAAGCATTGTCAGGGTTTAATGGAACTATTTTTTTTGAGTTTTCTATTCCCAGGATGGGTAAAAGAGTAGATGTTATTGTAATCATGGAAAATGTAGTCTTTGTAATTGAATTTAAGGTCGGGGAAACTAAATACCATCGCAACCATATTGTGCAGGTATGGGATTACGCTTTAGACTTGAAAAACTTCCATGAACCAAGCCATACAGCTGTATTGGTGCCAATCTTAGTAGCAACTGAAGCTAAAAAATCATTCATCGATATTGTTACTACGTCCCATAATGACAATGTGATATTTCCAATCAGCATAAATAAAGAAGGTTTGAATACCGTATTTTCGAATGTTATCTCTTTCTTTAAAGAAAATAGACAAATTAATGGAGAATTTTATTCAAAAGGTAGATATTCACCGACTCCGACCATTATAGAGGCAGCAGTATCACTTTATAACAGCCATACAGTTGATGAGATTACAAGAAGTGATGCTGAAGCTAAAAATCTAACTATTACAACAAAAGCCATTTCGGACATAATCAACCACGCAAAGGAGACCCATAAAAAGATAATATGTTTTGTTACCGGGGTACCTGGTGCAGGAAAAACTCTCGTAGGGCTCAAAGTAGCCACTTCACGCCTTGATGAACAAAATGGAAATGCGAGTGTTTATTTGTCAGGCAATGCCCCATTAGTAGCAATACTACAAGAGGCGTTGGTACGAGATAAAGTAGCCAATGAAAAAGCCAGAGGTAATAAATTTCCAAAAAGTATGGCAAAGGCAAGCGTAAAATCCTTCATACAAATAATCCACCATTATCGTGACGCGTACCTCACTGACTTAAATCCCCCTTACGATCATGTCGCAATTTTTGATGAAGCCCAGCGTGCATGGCATAAAGAGCAAACTATCAAATTTATGAAACAGAAAAAGGGTATTCATGATTTTAATAGCTCTGAACCTGAATTCCTTATTTCTTGTCTTGATAGACATGAAGATTGGGCCGTTGTTGTCTGCTTAGTTGGAGGCGGTCAGGAAATAAACACTGGTGAGGCAGGTATTTCAGAATGGTTGAATGCAATAGGGACAAAGTTTAATAAATGGGAAGTTTATATCTCTCCAAATTTAAGCGATTCTGAATATGCTGCTGTAGCCTCCATTAAAACGCTTGAGCATGTGACAACAGTTAATTTAAACTCGGATTTACATTTAGCCGTATCAATGCGATCTTTCAGAGCTGAAAACCTCTCCCTTTTTGTCAAACACCTATTGGATAGAGAAGTTGAAAAGGCAACTGAAACTCTCAGTAAAATTTCATCGAACTACCCGATTGTCTTAACAAGGGATTTATTAAAAGCAAAACAGTGGTTAAAAGAAAAAGCCCGTGGTAGTGAAAGGTACGGTCTCATAGTCTCTTCTCAAGCACAAAGATTAAAGCCCTTTGCAATTGATGTAAAAACCCCTATGAACCCAGTTTATTGGTTCCTTAATGATAGAGATGATGTTAGGTCATCCTATTATCTCGAAGATGTGGCGACAGAATTTCATATCCAAGGACTTGAACTTGATTGGGCTTGTGTTACGTGGGATGGGGATTTGCGGTATTCAGAAAATGGTTGGCAAACATTTTCCTTTGTGGGCGATAAATGGCAACATATCCATAAAAAAGATAGAAAAAATTACCTGGTAAATGCCTATCGTGTTTTACTAACAAGGGCAAGGCAAGGAATGGTAATAGTTGTACCTGAAGGTAATGATGATGACCATACTCGTAAAAAAGAATATTATGACCTTACATATAAATATCTTAAAAGTATTGGAATTAAAACACTGTAGAAACCTTATTATTCTATGCGAATATTACTTGACACGAATATCATAATTCCACTTGAGGATTCATCGAAAGCTCTTGATGTTAGTTTTGCCTCACTTATTCGCATAGCAAATGAAAATAATCATATTTTGTTATTTCACCCTGCATCACTCGATGACATAAGACGTGATACTAATGAAGCACGTAAAGTTAGTAATATTTCAAGAATTTTAAAATATTCGTCTCTGGTATCACCACCTATTCCATCTCAAAAAGTGATAAAGGAACTTGGATTAAAAGAATCAAATGAAAATGATAAGGCTGACAATAATATCCTTTACGCTGTTTATAAAAATGCAGTTAACATCCTTATTACAGAGGATCGTGAACTACATAAAAAAGCCAGAGATCTACAAATATCAGATCGTGTACATTATTTACAACAGCATGTAGAATTTTTAAACCGACTCTATGCTCGTGAACCTATATCTTTACCTAACATATTAGAACTTCCTTTGTACCAGATCGATTCAACTCAACCATTTTTTGATTCTCTAAGAGAAGATTATGTGGACTTCGACAAATGGTATGAGAAAGTCTCTCAAGAGGGTAGGAAAGCCTGGGTATATAAATCAAAAGCTGAAGAAATAGATGCCGTCTGTATTTTTGACGAACAAAAGAATCCTATTCTTACAGACGATCATAAGGCGTTACCAGGAAAGACTTTAAAGTTATGTACATTTAAAGTCGGTGAAGATGTTAGAGGGAAAAAGATAGGTGAATTATTCTTAAAAGCAGCTTTTCGATATGCTTATGATAATAAAATAGAGAATCTATTCATGCATATGAACCCAAATAAACAGGGTTTTTTAAGAGATCTTTGTGTTAATTTCGGGTTTTTGGAATTTGGTAAATACAAGGGTGATTTAGTATATGTTAAAAAACATCCATCAATACCTCCTAATTCATTTGAAGAACCGGTTGAATATAATAGAAGATACTTTCCCCACTTTAAAAATGAGAGTCGTATTGGAAAATTTATAGTTCCCATAATCCCCCAATACCATAGAATATTATTCCCAGATATCCAGGATCAGTTAGATATTTTTCATCATTTCAACATAGACAGTTCTAAACAAATTGTTGGAAATGCTATCAAACAAGCTTATTTATGTCATGCACCAGTTAAAGGCATAAAAAGTGGTGACATTATAATGTTCTATCGTTCACATGACAAAAAAGCATTGACCAGTTTGGGTATTGTCGAAATTTCAGATGATTTTGACAATACAGATGAAATCGTGCAACTCGTTTCAAAAAGAACAGTTTATTCTTTTGAAGAGATAGAAAAGATGGCCGAAAAAAAGACAAAAGTTATTTTGTTTAGACTCGCTTTACATTTTTCAAAGACAATACCATTTAAATGGTTAACCGATAATGAAATCGTTAAAGGTAATATACAGACAATCCGGAGAATTTCTAATGAGTCCTTTAAAAAAATTACCGAAAAATACTCAGTTGAAAATTGCTTTCATGCCGATTAAACCCATTTACGCCGATCGTATAGTAAATGGAGAAAAAAAATTCGAATACAGAAGGACAATGATAAATGAGAATCTATCTCATATCATTATTTATTCAAGCTCTCCCATTAAAAATATAGTGGCTATTGCTAAAGTCGTAAAAGTGCATTGGGGTTCACCATATGGAATATGGGAGAGCACTAAACATGCCGCTGGCATTAGTCGAAAAGAATATCGTAAATATTTTAAAGGAGCTAAAAATGCATGTGCAATTGAGTTAGGGTTCATTTATAAACTAAAAATAGAAGTAAAACCATCTGAAATAGACGATAATTTTAAGGTGCCCCAGTCTTATTTATATGTTAATGAGTATACTTTTAAAAAAGTATTTAAAAAGTTCGTGGATAAAAAAATGGTCATGAGGGTGTTTGAGGGTTAAAATAGTCTAGATTTCTGCATGAAACACCGGGGTCAGTCTAGGGGGATGACCTTTAAATTTAAAGTTACCTGATATTGCGGCGCAGTAGGAAATCCTTAAAGTTAAGGAGGAAATAAAGCGTAAAGCTCGTTAGAAATTTAGTTGGCAATGGAAGGGGATGTCTCTCAATACCTAGAATGGGGAATATAGCACGTACATGAAAATAAGAGACTCTAGTTTAGTGGAACCTTAAAAATTCAAATTACTTGGGCTTATAGAATATAGCAGGATGATGTTTAATAATTCATTAACTCTTAAAATCAGGAAATAAAGATGCAATACCTTTACTTTGCTTTAGCAATTTGTGCCTTTGTGATACCTCTTTTGTTCCTGACATTTTACAGGTGGTATCAGGCCAGGAAAAACAAACGTGCTCCATTCACTGATAGTTTTTTACGGAGCTCGGGGCAATCCCTGTATGAACAAATACAGGCTTTAAGTGAAGAAATATCAAGTAATACCAGTATAGTTGTAATTATTCCCTTATTCATATTAACCCCTGCCTTTATCTTTAAATTACATCTGTTTTACTATTTTATTATCATGTTATTTTTTGAGTCGTTCTACTTTATTAAGTTATGGAAACAACTAAACAAGAGAAGAGCCTTGCGATTGGGCTATGATGGTGAGGTGGCTGTTGGGCAGGAGCTTAATCTGCTTATGCTGGATGGGTATCATGTTTTTCATGATCTAGTTTCAGACACAATAACGAAATACAACATAGATCATATCGTCGTTGGTAGATCGGGTGTTTATGCTGTTGAGACAAAGACACGGTCAAAATCATCGGATAAAAAAGGGAATAAGAGTTATACAGTTGTCTTTGATGGTGCAAGCCTGATTTTCCCTCGCTATACAGACACCTCATCTCTTAAGCAGGCAAGAATAAACGCCATATGGCTTCAGAAGTGGCTTACCAGCGCTGTTGGTGAACAGGTAAATGTGGAGGCGATTCTTACAATACCGGGATGGTTTGTGGAAAGGAAGTCTGCTCCAAGGGGTGTAAATGTTCTGAGCCCAAAAGAGATAAAAACATTCCTGAAAAATAAAAAAGAAACTCCTTTATCCGAAAACATGGTTCAGCGAATAGTTCACCAGCTTGACAGGGTATGCCGTGATGTGGAACCGATTACAGTTCAGATTGAAAAGGAAGATAGAAAAAAGATTGAAGGTAGTTAGACTATAGGCTGTCAGGAAAAAAGAAAAGATGAACATCGAACATCGAACGTTCAACATCCAATAATAATTTGAGGTTTTATCTCAAATTATTATAAAAGGCTTTGCTTTTTAGGGGAGATGGTTTAATGAAAAAACAGATTAGAGTAGTTGTAATTGGTTTAGTATTGTTTCTTACACTGGCTGCTTTAAAGGAGGGACTGATGGCTGAAGAACAGAAAATCAAAACCGGTTTTGAAATATCCTTTCATCATGTTGCTATCAGTGTGGCAGATCTCGATAAATCCATCGCATGGTACAGGGAGATGCTGGGGTTTGAGGTGGTGGTCCGGATGGATCAGGGTGTTACCGCAGATAAAATGAGCATCGGCCATATCCGGCGGGGTAACTGCTACATAGAGCTGTTCCAGGTTGAGGGGTCAAAACCTCTGCCGGAATATCGCAGGGACCCGAATGCTGATTTCAAGGTACAGGGTCTCAAACATTTTGCCTTGCAGGTGTCCGATACAAAGGCCGCTGTAAAGGAACTTACGGCAAAAGGCGTGGAGATTGCCTTCGGGCCTGTCGATACCCCTGAAATCTGTTTTGCTTTCATCAGGGATAATTCAGGAAATGCATTTGAGCTGATTGAGTATAAGAAAATATAGAAAGGAGAGATGATTATGATAGATAACGACACAATAAAATCGATACTGGCCCGCCGGAGTTACAAGGCCTTTGAGAGCACTCCTGTTGGTGAGGATATTCTTGAAACAATTATTGAAGCAGGGAAATACGCACCGACCGGCAGAAACAGGCAGGCCTGGCATTTTACAGTTGTTAAGTCTGAAGATGGGAAAAAGATGTATAAAGAGGCGCTGGAAGATATGATAAAAAACGGTGGAGGGCCAAAAGGAACGCCCCCGCCTGTTCCGCCAAATATAATCGTAAAGCCTGAACCCGAGTTCAGAGGCGCACCAATACTGATTCTTGTTTCTGGCCCTGCTTCTGATGATCTTGCCCGCCTGGATTGTGTACTGGCTATGGGAAATATGTTTATCGCTGCCGCCTCTTTCGGGGTGATGTCAGGATGGACACATACCACTGTCAGAGACCTTTTTCCGGATACTGAGGTAAAGAAAAGGTTTAAAATTCCTGATGGTAACGACGTATATGCTGCTGCTTTTTTTGGTTATCCGCTGGGTGAGCCTAAGGATCGGGGCCCCAGGAAAGAGGGAAGTGTTACGGTTATATAGGCTATAGGCTGGAGGGAAGAGGAAATAGAAAAGAGGCTAAAGTAAAAAATGAACATCGAACATTGAACATCCAACGTTCAACATCCAATACTAAATAATCTCCATCCAGAATTTGCCTCTTTCTGGATGGACACTAACTAAGTATAAACAAACAAGGAGGATTAACCATGACTGAAATCAATCATCGCCACATCATGAAGGTAAGCCTGAGGCTGTTTGCTGTCCTGGCCATGCTGGGATTAATGGCTTCCTGCTCCAATCCACCCACAACAGTAACTGTATCGCCTGAAATTACGGCGCTGCTGGACCGTGCTGCTATACAGGATCATATCAATAATTACTATGCACAATTCCGGAAGGACGGGGTGCAGGACTTTGCATCTTTCTTCACCGATGACGCAAAGCTTGACGTAAACGGTTGGGTTGTCAGCGGCCGTGACGGGATCAAGGGCATGTATTCCCAGGCAGGTTTCATCGGTGATGATGAAAAGGCACCTAAAGCCGAAGACGCCGTTCCAAAGGGAGTGGGCGAGACATTATACACGAACATGGATATTGATCTAAAGGGTGATAAAGCCGTTGTATATATGATCTGGCTCACCCTCGGGGCTGAGCTGCTGACATCACCGCCCAAAGTTACTGAGTACGGGACAGAATGGGCTGAACTGGTCAAGCAGGATGGGCGCTGGCTCTTTAAAAACCGCATTATCCGCAGTGAGGGCGGCATGCCGGAGGCGTCACTGGAAACGTATCTAAAAGAGGGAAGAAAATAAGTAGGCTGCCGCCTCCGCTTAAGCTCTGGCGGCCAAAAGAAGGTGGTTAGACTACAGGGTTAGATATGGAAAACGAAACGGAATCAGAATTGAAAGCAAATAACCCGACAACTAACAAGGCGATTGGTCGACTCTGTTTTATCACTGTAATTGTTGCCATCTGTCTTTTCGGAACGGCTGGGACCATATCCTGGTTAAACGGCTGGATTTTTATGATTGCATATGTGCTTGTGCTGATAACATTGACTGGGCTCATTTCCGGCCCTGGGAGCTGGTATTCTTTTTACCCTGCTTATGGCAATCCGAACGGCCCTTGAAGATAAAACCCTGCGGAATGAGCTGCCCGGCTATGTTGATTATACAACAAAAACACGCTGGCGGCTTTTTCCATTCATCTGGTAAAATAAACTTTGGAGGGGGCAGTTATCAATGATCAATGATCAGCTTTCGGATTATCCAGGATTGCTCCTTGACATGGTTTTGGAATACCCTTATGCTCCATTTAATATTTACGGCAATGATCCACTGTATTCTTTAAAAAATGTTCCCGGGACCTGAACACGCTTAATCAATGGAGGCAAAAATGAAAAGAGGTCTTGTGCTTGTCCTTATGGCCGGCATTCTCCTGGGTGTTTCAACCACAATGCTCGCGATTGAAACAGACAGCGCCATACATGATACCAACTCTGCATCCGGCATGGTAAGGGCCATTAATCCTGAATGGGGCAATATTGATACTGACTTTGTCTCTTCCGACCTGGAAAGGCTCGGGATCACTAAAGGCGTAATCTTCACGGTGCAATTCAAAGATAAAAGTTTCAAGGTGATGATGGCAACCACATATGATGATGTACAACAGGGAGAATGGGTCGCTTTTATAACCCCTGATGGTTTTTTAAGGATTGCCAGAAATGTGGAGAGCGCCGCAAAACTGCTTGGATGCAAACAGGGAGACAGCATTGTTATAAAGCAATAGGCGATAGGTAATAGGAAATAGGATATAGGGAAGAGAAAATAGAAAAAAGGTTAGAGGCTCTAGGCTATAGGCTGTCAGTAAAAGAAAATAGATGAACATTGAACACCTGTCCAGCCATAGTTTTAACGCCGACGGATCGAACATCGAACATTCAACATCCAATACGAAATTGAGGTCTTACATAAAAATATTTAAAGGGTAAAACATCATAAGAGATCGTTAAAATAAACATTCTTAAAGGAGGGGGAGCAAATATGCCCTCACATGAAAACAGGAAAATAACTCGAAGAATGTTTGTTAAAGTGGTGGCAGGTGCAACTGTTTATTGTGCATGCTGTTCACTGGATCGCATTACAGCCTCAAAAGAATTTTCAGTACAGGGTGGTGAGGCAAAAGTACATCTTGCAGCCACATGCGGGACATATTGCGGGGCATGCCCTGCTTACCTCAATAAACACAGTAAGCTTGCCGCTCACTGCCAGAGCTGCAGTAAGGGTGTCTCTGCAGCCAGTCTTGAATCTGCTCCTGGAATGAACCGGATTCCCCGAATTATTTTTAAACTGGTGAGTAATTTATTAAAAGCAGTGTCTGTATAACCAAACAGGCATTTCAGGGAAAAGGCTTTAATAAATATATCTTGCTGTATGTAAATATTTTATTTTTAGCCGATATTATAACCATAAGTTGCTTGAAGCAAAGGAGGCTCATTATGATGATCAGGAATAGACTGAAAAAAGACAATGGCGTTTCTCTGGCAGGAAGGATCGTGTTATATGCGGTCCTGGTACTGGCACTGTTTACCCTGAATAGCTGCCGCAGCAAACATGACCCATTGCGTACATATGATACAGAAATCGTAAGCGATGCTGATGCTGACGGCGACATCGGGCTTGCGCTGGACGATACCTATGCTATCTCTTCAGTTCTAGATACGGGCAGTGTTTTAGCAGGGGTCGATCCGGTGACAGGTGAAGAGTTTCGCGGTTTTCTCAATTTCCCGCTCCGGGAAGTCGATGGAATTCCCCGGAATGCAGTTATTGAATCGGCGACACTGGAGATCTTTATCGCAGGGATGAGTGATTCACAGCCCGGCCAAATTTTCCCCTTCCTGATTGATCTGGTGGATTTTCAGCCGCCATATCTTGTTGCTGGCGATTTCAGCAGGGCTATCCAGCCCCCCCTTCTGACTATGCCCATCGATTTCTACCCTTCGGATGAGGGCCATTTCGTGGTCATCGATGTTACAGAACTGGTGGATGAAGCACAGTATCATGGGCTGCCGGATTTGCAATTGAGGTTTCTGCTCGATTTTTCCGCAGATTCAGGTTTAATTGAAATCGATGACGCTGAGGTCGCCACTGCGCCGCTGTTGAGAATAACTTATTACTGAGCCAGGTTAAAAATAACGCACGAACAGAGTAGGAGCTATTCCTTGATAGATACATTTTTTATAAAAACTCCATTTTGACCTGAGTCATTGAGACGAAAAAATGCAGCTATCATATTTTTTTTAGCAATATTTACCCTTATAGTTACCCTTTTGTTCCTGAAATCTTACATCTGGTATCAGGCCCGATGGGGAGGAGGTTATTCGAACAAGTAAGATCAAAACAAGGGGATTCACATTTGATGCCCTGGAGTCCGGGTCGGGTGGTGAACCTGTACTGTTGCCGCGCGGTTTTCCGGAAACATCGCTAATGTGGTGCGGGCTCATGCCCGCAACTGTTCCTTCACCCATCGCATCCTTTACAGCGATAACAATACCTCATTACACGGCCAGGTAAATATGAGAGTCGAAATCTTGACTTACGGCGAACGCTCCTTAAAATATATTTAAATATTAAGGGTTTTAATGCTTCACTGACCACTACCATTTTTAAAAGGAGGTGCTTCTATGAAAAAGAAAATATCATTTTTTATTATCCCTTTTTTATTCCTTATTTCAGGGCTGTATGCGGCAGCAGAAGAATCTACCGGTACCCGGATCAAGGGCATGGATAGTTCATACCCTCAGACTGTTGTATGGTTCTCCGAACCTAGTGAAATTACAGGTATACGTACGCTGCTGCAGGAGGGGAAAAAGGAGCTTGCCGTTCAAAAGGCGCGTGATTATGTGGCCCGTCTTAAAAATATAGCAGGCCCGGAGGCAAAACAGATCCGATATTTTGCATATAATGCACTATGTGCAGCTTTAACGAGCAAAGGCGATATAAAAGAGGCAGTTGACGAATGCAGCCGTGCTGTAAAGATCAACCCCTCTTTATGGCAGGCACTGAACACCCGTGGTACAGCTTATTATATATCCGGTCAGTACAAACTGGCCATGAAGGATTACAAAAAGGCACTGGAGATAGTTAAGGGGTCGGAATCCCTGGTTGACCTGATTCAGCATAATATAGGGCTCACGGAAAAGAAGATGGCCGATTCAAAGTGACAAGGTTTTTCTCCCTGCAACACTACAATATTGTGGGTTTGTTTTATATTGACATGTAAGAGTGGTATCCATATACTCATCGCATTAATTTAAAGAAATTTACCAGTCAACAATTTAACCAGACCCAAAATAAATTTATTAACCAAATATTAAACCCATACTTAAAACAAAAGGAGGATACATTATGGGTATTCTGTCATGGATCATTTTAGGTTTAATTGTCGGATTATTAGCAAAATTTATCATGCCTGGAAAAGACCCTGGTGGAATCATTATCACCACTATACTTGGCATAGCAGGTTCCTTTCTTGGAGGATTGATAGGCTCATTTTTAGGGCTGGGATCAACCAGTCAGTTTAATATTAAAACACTTCTGCTGGGTGTTGTTGGCGCAATAATCCTTTTGACTATTTATCGTTCTTTAAAGAAAAAACAATAGCAAGCGCCATCCTTTCAGCGAATGAGTATAGATCAAAATAACCCTGTATCGCATTAAAGAAGAGAGATATGGATTATTAACCATGAATAGAACCCGTACATTTTTTCTGATGACATTACTGACTGTCCTCTTTGTCATTATCGGCGGCCTTGTGGGAGGGGGACAGGGTGGTTTAATAGCCTTTCTTATAGCAGCGGCCATGAACTTTTTCTCATACTGGTTCAGTGATAAACTGATACTGAAGCGCTATAGAGCTTCACAGGCAGGGCCGGAAACACGTCTGTACAAAATTGTCGCTCAACTGGTTCAAAAGGCGGGTCTGCCTATGCCAAAGGTTTTTGTTATCCCGGAACAGAATCCCAATGCATTTGCAACCGGCCGCAATCCCCAACATGCGGCTGTTGCAGCAACAGAGGGAATATTGAGCATTCTTAATGATGATGAGTTGACCGGGGTAATGGCCCATGAGCTGTCACACGTAAAAAATCGTGACATACTTACCGGCACTATCGCTGCAACATTTGCAGGGGCTATTGCCATGCTCGGACAGTTTGCCCGCTATGGCACAGGGAACCAGAACAGGCGGGGCAATCCTCTTATGACAATCTTTATTTTAATCGGCGCCCCTCTTGGAGCCATGCTGATTCGCATGGCTGTCTCCAGAGTGAGAGAATATACGGCAGATGAAGGGGCTGCTGAATTAAGCGGTAAGCCCCTGGCGCTTGCAAATGCACTTTTGAAACTCCAGAGGGGTGTACAGGCGCTCCCCTTAACAAATGGAAACCCGGCCCATTCTCACATGTTTATCATCAATCCCTTTTTTGGGGGCATGCAAAGGCTCTTTTCAACTCACCCGGCCACAGAAGAGCGTGTAAAACGTCTACAGCTTTTTGTTGGTAAAAAAGGTTATTAACAATTATTCAACTTCCCCTGTAACTTATCCAAAGGATCCACCACTTAATCTACAGGCTGTAAATTAAAATAATGTCACAGGCCGAAGGCTCAAGACTGTAGCGCAGTTTACCGCGAAGCTAAAAAGAATACAGGTATGTATTGAATACCCAGGTGGATACATAGTATGCATACCAGTTAATTTTATGACTATTTAATATACAGGTAAAAATATTGATATGCCAATTTACATACATTATTAGCCATTTTAGATAATTTAATAATAATAACACTCATGAATTTTGTTTGGCATAATAATTGTTAAGTACAGGGTAAGTAAAAAAGATAAATGTACACATTAATAATGCATTTAAAGTCTTTTTTTGAACATATTTTTTATAATCTTGATTTTTATGGCTTATTGAGGTATCAGACATGCTGTTTTTTAGCAAAAAATTTATTAGTAAGGTCTGTTATGGAAAGATATGATTTAATTAATCCAAATAAATTTAGAGTTTTAACAAAATCATGCAGCAGGAATCTACTAATTGCGGCAGTTCTGTTTTTACTGGCCGCCCCTGCCCTGTTTTCAGGCTGCTCAGCAAAAAGTCACCGTTTAAGGGCTGATAAAACCGCCCTCTCTATCATAAAAAAGGAGCAGGCAAGGCTGCTTGGCAAGGCGGATGATTTCAGCATTGAAAAGCCCAGCGATATCCTGAGACGAAGGCTCTTAACAGAACAGGAACTGGCCATATCAGGAGAGGAATCACTCGGAACCGATGCGCTTCCAAAGATACCCCACTGGCCAGAAAAAAAATACCCGGCAGCAATAACTACCCCCGGCGAAAAGATTGAGATACCGGAAGATAAAAATCCTCTTGTTATCAATTTTACAAAGGCGCTCCAGATTGCCGCTGAAAACAGTAATGATTACCAGTCACAAAAGGAGACCCTTTTCAGGTCTGCCCTTACCCTTGACCTTAACAGGAATGATTACTCCCTTATTGCCAGGATGAAGGGTGATTCAACCCTGAGCATAGACAAGGGCCAGTCTCCAACAAAAAAGGGGCTTGAACATGGCGGAGACCTTGGCCTGAACCAGACCTTGAAGGATGGCTCCAAACTGGCCGCAAACCTTGCAGTTGACCTGGTAAGCCTGCTTACAGGGGGCAAAGAATCATCAAGAGGTATATCCGGTGATGCATCAATAACCATACCGCTTTTAAGGGGCTCCAAGACATATATCTATTCTGAAAACCTGACACAGGCAGAGCGGAATGTAATGTATGCTGTCTGGGATTTTGAAAGGTACAAAAAGACATTTGCAGTTAATATTGCAACAAACTATTTTAATGTTTTAAGGCAGATTGACCAGTTGAACAACTCGGCTGAAAACTATAAAAACTCTATCAGGTCTGCAAGGAGGACCAGAAGGCTTGCTGATGCAGGAAGACTCACAGAGATAGAGGTAGACCAGGCAGTGCAGAATGAGCTGCTTGCTCGCAACCGCTGGATATCAGCAATGACGCAGTATAATAACCGGATGGACTCATTCAAACAGCTTCTCGGTCTTCCGCCGGATGCCTTTATCGATCTTGACAGATCAGACCTTGAGAGCCTGATAACATATATACAAACCATAGTGCCAAAGACAGGTGGTGAAGATGTTTCAGAAACAGGGGGCGTAATCCCTCCCGCTGACATAGAAATTACACTCAAAGACCCTGACAGATCTGATGTCGGCCCTATGGAGCTTGAAGAAAGGGCCGCTATAGAGCTTGGCCTCAAAAACCGCCTTGATTTAAAGGTGCAGGAGGGCAAGGTATTTGATGCACAGAGGAGTGTTGTCATAAGAGCAGACGCACTCGGTACGGAACTTACCTTTATGGGAAATGCGCGCGCAGGAGAATCACGGTCACTTGGCATGGCGACAATGGAAGATGGCAAACTCAGGCCCAATATGGGTTTTTACAGCGCCCTTTTGAGTATTGACCTCCCCATTGAAAGGACATCTGAACGCAGGGCATACCGTGAAAGCTACATATCCCTTGAATCGGCTTTACGCAGTTTTCAGAGACTTGAGGATGATATAAAATTATCAGTGCGCCAGAGCTTAAGATCCATGTCTGAGGCAAGGGAGGCGTTAAAGATACAGAACAGGGCTGTATCGGTTGCTGAAAAGCGGGTGAACAGCACTACCCTGTTCTTTGAGGCAGGCAGGGCCCAGGTACGTGATCTTTTAGAGGCACAGGATGCGCTGCTTTCTGCAAGAAACTCACTTACCTCTGCTGTTATCGACTACAGGATTGCTGAACTCGAATTTCAACGGAATACCGAATTGCTTGAAATAGATAAAGATGGCCTTATACAGGAATTTTCCCAGGAGGGTAATAATAATGCAAATGCTGAATAGAGATGAAATCATCAAATTAATAAAAGAGAAACCGCTTCATGCAGGTATTGCAGGCGTAGTAATCCTTATTGTTTTTATACTTATCCTCACCTCATTATTTGGTGGTGGCAAGCAGGGTAAAGCGGCAGCAACCGCAAAGGCCATAAAGGGCCCATTAAGGATAAGCATTATAGAAAACGGAACAATACAGCCAAAAGAAAAGATCATAGTCAAAAATGAGGTTGAGGGTAATACCTCGATTATCTATATAATTGATGAGGGCACCATAGTAAAAAAGGGAGACCTCCTTGTTGAGCTTGATTCAAGCAACCTTACAACCCAGAAGATGAACGAGGAGACACAGCTTCAAAATGCAGATGCAGGCTTCATAAGCGCACGTGAAAACCTTGCTGTTGTAGAAAACCAGGCAAAGAGTGATGTTGACAAGGCCCAGCTTGCATTTGAATTTGCAAAGCAGGACCTTGAAAAATACAAGAATGGTGAATACCCCAACCAGGAGATGCAGGCAAAATCAAAGATTACACTGGCTGAAGAGGAGCATAAGCGCGCACAGGAAAAATATGAATGGTCTAAAAAGCTGTTTAATGAAAAATATCTGTCACAGATGGAGCTCGATGCGGATGAACTTGCTGAAAAACAGAAGGAACTCAACCTTAAACTTGCTAAAAACGAACTGGACCTGTTAAGTAAGTTCACCTACACGCGTCAGATAAAACAGCTTGAAAGCGACATGAGTCAGGCTGAAATGGCCCTTGAAAGGGTTACCAGAAAGGCAAAGGCAGATGTTGTACAGGCAGAGGCAAGCCTAAAGGCCAAGGAGGCAGAACTCAAACAGGCAAGGGATAAACTTGACAAGACCATAAGGCAACTGGAAAAGACAAAGATATATTCCCCTGCTGACGGCCAAGCCCTTTATGCCACAAGCACAGAAAGGGGACCAAGGTTTGGCTCTATGACAGAGCCTCTGAGCGCAGGATCATCGGTTCGTGAAAGGCAGGAGCTGATCCACCTGCCCACTACAGCCGGTTTTATTGCGGAGGTCAGCATCTATGAGTCAAGCCTTGACAAGGTCAGAGTGGGTCTTACAGCATTGATCACAATTGATTCAATCCCCGGAGAGCAGTACAGGGGCAGAGTGACAAGCCTTTCACCCGTAGCAGATGCCATGTCTTCATTTATGAGTCCCGACCTTAAATTGTACCCTGCTGTGATCGAGCTTGATAACTCCGAGAACATAAACCAAGTAAGATCGGGCGTGAGCTGTAAAGCAGAGATCATTGTTGAACAGTATTCAGATGCCATTTATGTGCCTGTCCAGGCGGTGATCAGGGTTGACAACAAACCGACCGTATTTATAGCAAGCGGCTCCAGCCTGAAACCAAGACAGGTTGAGATAGGTCTGGCCAATAACCTCAATATCCATATTCTAAAGGGATTAAAGGAGGGTGAAACAGTTTCCCTTACACCTCCGCTTGCTTACGCCACTATGACAACAGAGCCTGAAGAGATTGAGATACTTGAAGGCATAGAGAACCCTCCTCTTAACAGTTCAGCAGCGGGTACGCCAACAGGCCCTGGCGGAGGCAACATGGGTAATATGCCTATGCCCTCAAAGGATGAGATGTTCAAAATGAGCGATGCAGACGGAGATGGCAGGATTTCACAGAGTGAATTCATGATGGGCGAAGAGCAGTTCAAGAAGATGGATAAGAACAGCGATGGTTTTATTGATGTCTCAGAATTTGAAATACCTGCATTCAACCCCAACAGGGCCAATATGCCCCGCACCAAAGAGGATTTTATAAAACAGGGCGACAAGGACGGGGATGGCAGGATATCCAAAAGCGAATTTATGGGGCCAGAAGAGTTCTTTGGCAACATGGATATAAATGGTGATGGTTTTATCACCCTCGATGAGGCCCCTGATCCCTCTTCATTCGGTAGAGGAGGAGCAGGTGGCAGAGGGGGAATGGGCGGTATGCCCGGCGGTCAGGGAGGGAATTTCGGTTTTCCCGGAGGGGCAAGATGATTGACACACAGGCAGCCGATGATGTTATAAGGCTTGAAAATGCCTACAAGATCTACCCTATGGGCTCTGAGGAGGTGAGGGCGCTTAATGGTGTTGATGTCTCCTTTAAAAAGGGCAGTTTCTGGGCGATCATGGGTCACAGCGGCTCAGGAAAAAGTACTATGATGAATGTACTTGGCTGCCTGGACCGACTTACAAAGGGGCACTATTTTCTGGAAGGCGAGGATGTAAGCAGGCTTAATGATGATTCATTAAGTGAATTCAGGCTGAGGCATCTGGGGTTCATATTTCAGAGTTTCAACCTGATCCCCCAGCTTACAGTGCAGCGCAACATTGAACTGCCCCTCTATTATCTCGGTTGGGACCCTGAAGAGAGCGCAGAAAGAGCAAAGGAGCTTGCTAAAAGTGTCGGGCTTGGAAACCGTCTTGATCATCGCCCCACAGAGCTTTCGGGCGGGCAGATGCAGCGTGTGGCGATAGCAAGGGCGCTTGCTAATGACCCTCTCATTCTTCTTGCTGATGAGCCAACCGGCAACCTCGATACTGCAACAGGCGTTCAGATAATTGAAATGCTCAAGGAGCTCAATGAGCAGGGAAAGACTATAATAATGGTAACACATGAACCGGACATTGCTGAAAATGCAAAGAATATCCTTATTATGAAAGACGGCGTTGTCGAAAGAATAGAATAGTATGAAGATATTAATAAAAGACACAAAATTTTTACGTGATGTACAGCTTGGCATAGAAAACCTGCTTCTTCACAAACTGCGCTCTTTCCTTACAGCCCTGGGTGTGATCTTTGGGGTATGCAGTGTTGTTGCCATGCTTTCTGTTGGAGAGGGGGCAAGCAAAGAGGCCATGGATCAGATCAGGAAGGTAGGGAGCAACAATATTACCATCACATCTGTTAAATCCAGGGAAGATGAGGCAACCACCAGTACTCGCACACGGATGAGTGTTTACGGTATTACATACAAGGATTTCGAGAGGATAGAAGGGACATTTTCATCCATACGCACGGCAGTTCCTGTAAAAGAGGTGCGTAAACAGGGGAGACTGGGTGACAGGACACTTGAACTCAGGGTAGTGGGCACAACCCCTGCATGGTTTGATCTGGTAAGAAGACCTCTTGAGGCAGGGAGGGTTCTGACACAGTCAGACCTTGTAAAAGAATCAGCAGTAGCCGTGCTTACAGAATATGGCGCACGGCGGCTTTTAGCCACAAGAGGCTCTATTGGTCAGAATCTCTCCATAGGAGAAAACAATTTCCAGATCGTTGGTATTGTCAAGAGCGAGGCTGAATCCGGTTCAGGAACAGATATACAACTCCCTGATCTTAATGTGGATGCATATATACCCCTGAATGTGGCCAGGTCATATTATGGCGATATAAGCATGAAACGCTCCACCGGTTCAGAAGAGATGAACAGGATTGAGCTTAACAAGGCTATTGTTCAGGTGGATGATCTTGAAAATGTTGAATCAACAGCAAAAGCGATAGAGGCAATGCTCCAGAAATTTCATCCTAAAAAGGATTATGAAATGAGCGTACCCCTTGCCATGCTGCGCCAGGCAGAGGCGCAGAAGAGGACCACAAATATCGTGCTTGGCTCCATTGCAGGTATAAGCCTGCTTGTCGGAGGCATTGGCATCATGAATATCATGCTGGCCTCTGTAACAGAAAGGACCCGCGAGATAGGAATCAGGCGCGCTATTGGCGCCAAAAAGAAACAGATCATCACACAGTTTCTTATTGAGACTGTAGTGCTTTCTACCATCGGAGGGATTGTAGGCTTATGCCTCGGCATAATCATACCTCTTTTAATAACCCTCTTCACAAAGATGCCGACGGTTATTACTGCATTCAGCATCATACTGCCCTTTGTAATAAGCATAGGGATAGGCATTATTTTTGGGATTTATCCTGCCGCAAGGGCAGCCGAGGTTGACCCCATTATTGCACTCAGACACGAGTAGTAAATAAATATTGAACAGGGGATCATATTTATAATATGATCCCTGTTTATTATTTGTATAACACTATCTCCTCATTATATCGGTTATCAATAATCTGAGAGCAAAGGGGAACCATATTGAATCCTGATTCATCAAAACCGGACTGCGCTGACAGCCAGAAGCCAGCAGGCCCTCAAAACAACAGCTATATATATATGTTCAAGGCATTGGCCCCTCTCAAATACATTGACTGCAGATGGCTTATGCTGGCCAACTTTACCTCTTTCATGGCAATAGGCATGCAGCAGCTTACCAGGGGATGGCTCATACTGAGGCTTACCAATGATTCGCCCCTTGCACTATCATTTGTGACCATGTCCTTTGCCCTGCCCATGACATTTATGTCTCTTGTGGGAGGTGTACTCGCTGACAGGTTTCCTAAACGCAAATTAATGATCATAAGTCAGATCATAGTAACCCTAACAGTACTGCTGCTCGCAACACTTGATTATCTTGGAATTATCAGGTTCTGGCATCTGATCCTGATCGGTATAGTAAACGGGTCAGTAGTGGCCGTAAACATGCCAAGCAGGCAATCCATTTTTTCTGATATTCTCCCTGAGAATGATCTTATGTCAGCGATTGCACTGAACAACTCCGCCACCAACTCCACAAGGCTTGTGGGGCCGTCACTTGCAGGGTTTCTGATTGTTTTTATTGGGACATCAGGGGTATTTTTCCTGATTTCTGTTATACATTTGTTTTCGCTGTTTTTTCTCTGCATGCTGAAAACAGGTAAAAATGCAACAGGTAAAAGCAAAAAAAGTGTTACTGACGATATAGTTGAAGGATTCAGGTATGCAAAACATAATCCAGTTATACTGGGGCTGGTGTTGCTTTCACTGGTGCCTGCTGTCTTCGGATTTCCTTATGTATCTCTCCTGCCCGCCTGGGCAAGGGAGGCGCTTGATGCCCATTCCCCTGGCCTGGGGCTTCTTGAGGCAAGCATGGGTTTTGGGTCATTGCTCGGAACACTTATACTTGCATCCTTTAATAACATGAAAAACAGGGGAATAGTCCTGATATTAAACGGCCTTGCATGGGGTGTTGCTTTATTGATGTTTGCAGGATGCGGCTCATACTACACAGCCCTCCCCGGAATATTTGCTGTAGGGTTCATGAGCTCAATATTCATGGCACTGAATAATACCCTTATGCAGGTAAAATCATCTGATGAGATGAGGGGAAGGATGGTGAGCCTCTCTATTATGACCTTTGGCATTATGCCCCTTAGCGCTGTGCCTTTCGGGGCTGTCGCAGAAAAGATCGGGACGCCTTACTCACTAATGATAGCAGGCGCTATACTCTGCCTGTTTATGATAATCTTCTTTTTTCTATCACCCGGTTTCAGGAAGGACGCGCAGTAGAATTTTGCCCCTTCAGGGTATCAAGCATCTGCTCGTTATACCCTGAAGGGGCATTTCTGAAACCTATTTAAATATTTTAAAAATAATAAACATAATTACTGCCTGGACAATCCACCCTATAATACAAACACCAACCGCGCGTGGGGTGCTCTTGTAATCAAGGGCCTGCCTTACCGCAATTACCATAGCAACCAGCATCCATATACCGGCTAGAAATGATATGATTTGTCCCAGGCCGGGTATGATTCCGAGTATCCTTACAATACCCGGAGAACTGGCAAAACCTAATGTCCTGAGGAGTTCACCATAATCGGCGCTCGTATCCTGTTCAGGCAGAAATTTAGTACCAATAAAAAAGCAAAGGTAAGCCCATATAAGCCATGTTATAAGGGCAACCAGGGTGCCTGTAATCAGGCCGGCAAACCCGCCCTTTCCCATGAGCCCGATGCCAGAGGCTATACTCGCAAGGACTACCACCATCATTGACTCAAATGTTACTGTCTTATCTCTCTCCACCTCTTCATACAGAGTGATGTCCAGCCTTGCCGCCCTTATCATTTTGTCAACAAACGGATTCATACTACCCTCCTTTATTAGATTTTAAATACCAGATTGCCTGTTTATTAAAACATTAGATACTGAAACATCTGTCATCAGGCATTGTGCCTGCAATTTCTACAATGAGCTCTGCAACCCTTTCAGGGTCCATACCTATCGCCTTTTCACCGGTAAATCCGGAATTAAGCCCGGTCTTTACTGCCCCGGGGCAGACCACATATACCTTGATACCTTTATCTATAAGTTCTTCATCAAGCGCCTCAGAAAAGCCCCTTATACCGAACTTGGTTGCGCAGTATATGGCCATATCACTGTAGCCTGTAATCCCTGCCTCTGATGAGAGGTTTATTATCACACCTGATCTGGTCTTTAGCATTGGGCCTAAAACCGCCCTTGTCATAAAAAGGGTCCCCTTGAGGTTTGTATCCACGGTATTATTTATATTTGAAAATGTGTGATCACTGAAACAGGCCCTCCTCGGCAATATACCAGCGTTATTGACAAGTATATCCACCCTGCGGAACCGCTTTATTACCTCCGTTGAAAATCTTTTTATATCTGTTTCCTTTCTTACATCAGCAGGTTCAGCAAATACCTCTCCAAATTTCACAAGTCTCTTTTTGGCCTTTAAAATATCTCCCTTATGAAGGTCACAAAAGGCCACCTTTGCACCATGCTTGAGAAACAGTTCGGCAGAGGCAAAACCTATTCCCTTTGCTGCCCCGGTGATTACAGCCACCTTATCATTAAGATTATTTATCATGTCGCTTTTTTACCACTTTAGATTAGGGGGTGTAAATAAAAAACCCTTTCTCCTTTTACATAAAAAGGAGTATAGTTTTACTGCCTGATGTTTTGATCAGGCACAGGCAACAAGCTTTAAATTATAAAAACCTTTTTTTAAGGAGGGCATCATGTTCTGTCCAAAATGCAAAGCAGAATACAAAGAGGGTATTTTAAGATGTACCGAATGTGATATTGACCTTGTTTTTGAGCTGCCCCCTGAACCTGAGGATATACCGGAGTATGTTGACTGGGAACATCTCATCTCTTTTGCGGATAAATATGAGGCTGATCTTGCCCAGGGTCTTCTTGAGGCCAATGATATTGAGGCTGTTACAATAAGTGATGACTGCGGAAGCGTTTACCCTTCCATGACATATGTCCACGGTATCCGCCTGATGGTAAAGAATGAAGACCTCGAGGTGGCAAAAGAGGTGCTTCTTGATGCGGAATACAAGCTGTAAAAGTATTCTAAAATCACTTGACATAAATGGTTATGGACCTTAGATTCATGCCAATTTTTTTATGATTTTCCGGAACAATATTTCGTTTTATTTGTCTAAAGTCGCTAACTAAAAGTAATGAGTAACCTGACCGGCTCCGGCAGGTTATTGTTATTTTTTATGAGTTATACCCATTAAGAATACTGGAGGAAAGAATATGACTGTTGATGTAAAAAGGATCGGTGAGCGGGTAGAAAAGGAGAGCCCGCTGATTCAGCGTATAAGAACCGAGATGCACAGGATAATAGTGGGGCAGGACGCACTCATAGACGGCCTTATACTTGCCCTTATGTGCAATAACCATGTACTTATAGAGGGTGTGCCGGGCCTTGCAAAGACGCTCTCCATAACCACCCTTTCAAAGATGCTTCAGGCATCATTTAAAAGACTCCAGTTTACGCCTGACCTGCTTCCGGCAGATGTGATAGGCACACTCATATACAACCCCAAGACAGGGGATTTTACCACCAAAAAAGGGCCTATATTTGCGAACATCATTCTGGCTGATGAAATCAACAGGGC
Organism: Desulfatiglans sp.; assembly: GCA_012513605.1. Taxonomy (NCBI): domain Bacteria; kingdom Pseudomonadati; phylum Thermodesulfobacteriota; class Desulfobacteria; order Desulfatiglandales; family Desulfatiglandaceae; genus Desulfatiglans; species Desulfatiglans sp. The sequence goes on from JAAZBV010000085.1 coordinate 22,669, forward strand.
GCCCGCAAAGGTGCAGAGTGCACTCCTTGAGGCCATGCAGGAGAGGCAGGTGACTATTGGCGATACAAGCTATCCCCTTCCTGACCCCTTTATGGTAATGGCCACCCAGAACCCGATTGAGCAAGAGGGCACCTACCCTCTTCCAGAGGCGCAGGTGGACAGGTTCATGCTCAAGATAGTTGTTTCATATCCTTCCAAATCAGACGAGCACATGATCCTTAAAAGGATGGCAAAAAGCGCGCCTGGTCTTGATGTTGACCCTGTGCTTGCGCCTGATGATGTAAAACGGATCAGGGAACTCACCGATGAAATCTATATGGACGAAAAGATAGAGGAGTATATTGTTGATATAGTTGAGGCAACAAGAAACCCTGATGCATATAAACTTGATATAAAGGATTATATCCGGTACGGCGCCTCACCAAGGGCCTCAATATTTCTTGCCATGGCATCAAAGGCAAACGCCTTTATGGAGGGAAGGGGCTATGTAACACCGCAGGATGTAAAAAATGTGGCAATGAATGTATTAAGGCACAGGGTCATACTTACCTATGAGGCAGAGGCAGAGGAAAAGAGGCCCGAAGATATTATTAACCATATTTTACAGACTGTTGATGTCCCATGATACCTGCTGAACTCGCAAAAAAGATCAGATATATCCAGATATTTACCAGTAAGGCGGTTAATGACGGCCTTGCAGGTGAATATGAAAGTCTTTTCAAGGGAAGAGGCATGGAGTTCCAGGAGGTGCGCGAGTACCAGGTGGGTGACGATATCCGCACCATTGACTGGAACGTAACAGCCCGTGCAGGCCACCCCTATGTAAAGCTCTTTAGGGAGGAAAGGGAACTGACTGTTATGTTCCTTGTGGATCTTTCTGCCTCAGGGGCGTTCGGCAGCACAAGGCAGATAAAGAATGAGGCAGCCGCTGAGATATGCGCCCTGCTTGCCTTTTCCGCTATAAAAAACAATGACAAGGTGGGGCTTATCGTATTTACCGATCAGATAGAGATGTTTATCCCGCCTCAAAAGGGCACCACCCATGTACTGAGGCTCATAAGGGATCTGCTGAATTTCAAACCAAGGCAGGTAAAGACCGATCTTGTGGCAGGCATGGACTACCTTGGCAGGGTGCTCCATAAAAAGAGTGTTGTTTTTCTGGTTTCAGACTTCCAGGGCGAGGGGTATGAAAAGCAGTTGCGGATATTGGGAAAAAGGCATGACCTGATAGCCGTGTCCATTACCGACCCCAGGGAGATCACCATGCCTGATGTTGGGCTGATAGAACTTGAGGACGCTGAGACAGGCGAAACGATAATTATAGATACGGGGAGCGCATCCTTCAGAAAGGGGTATGAACAAATGGGCCAATCAAGGCTTGAATCCCTTAAAAAACTATTCAGGTCAACAGATATTGACCACATAGATATCAGGACAGGTCAGGATTATGTATTTGACCTTGTAAAATTCTTCAGAAACAGGGAGCAGAGGAGGTAAAAAAGATGGCAGAAGGTCTGGACTTCAGCATCCCTTCTACAGGTAAAAATAAAGGGAGGTCTCCCTTGAGATGGATATACATTATTCTGGCACTGCTTATAATTTTATCCATATTTAATGCAATGCTCTTTGTTATCAGGCCAGTAAGATCAGACGCAGGAGGCAATGGCATTTCCCCATCTGTCAGAGCCTTAAAATCGCTTGCCCTTAAACTTGAAAAACAGGAGATAAGCAGAGAGGCCATCAACGCATGGAAGGAGTATCTCAAGTTTGCGGAAACAGATGCCAATGAAACCGCAAGGATATGGTACAGGATCGGCAAGATATCCGAGGCAGCAGGTGACTATGATAATGCCCTTCATGCATATTACAGGTCTGAGGCATTTGCCTCCCCTGATGATATACGCGATGAGATAAACCAGCGTGTAGAGAGGTGCCTTGAAAAGGCAGGCAGGTTTGCGGCACTGCGTTATGATCTTAATGACAGGGTTGGAGCAAACACGGATTCGATAAAACATGGTGATCAGGTAGTTGCAGAGATAGGCACTTTAAAAATAACCCGTGAAGAGCTGGATAAAAGGATAGAAAAGGTTACAGCATCACGAATAAGCGGGCTTTCAAGGTATCTTTCCCCTGACCGGATCAACATGGAAAAGGAGAACCTTCTTAAGCAGTATTCATCTGACAGTGGCAGGAGGATGTTCCTTGAACAGTACATCATAGAAGAGATGCTCTACAGAAAGGCAAGGGAGGAGCGGCTTGCTGAGACAGATGAGATGAGGGAGGCCATCACAGAGATGGAGCGCAGCATGCTCGCATCAAAGGTCATGGAAAATGCCTATAAGGATGAGATAAGGGTAACTGAGAGTGATGTCCGCAATTTTTATGAGGCAAACAAAACGAAATATAATGAAAAGGATAAAGATGGCAAGGAGCAGGCACCTGAGTTTGAGAAGGTAAAAGAGAGGGTTATGCTTGATCTCATGAACGAAAAGGAAAGGGATGTACAAAGTGCCCTGATCGGAAGGCTCAGGGAAAAATATAATGTGGTGGTTCACAGCTCTGCCATAGCTGGCGGAGAAGCAAAACCGGATTTAACGAAAAAGGATAAGTAATATTCACCACGGAGTACACGGAGAGCACGGAGAAAAGCTTTTTATTATGTTATTAAAAAATAAATTTTGTTTTTCTTAGCGTCCTTTGCGTCTATGCGGTTCAATTTTAACTTGTCACTTCAACCATACAAGGACACGGAGGACACAGAGATTTTATTTTTCAATCTTTTCTCCGTGCTCTCCGTGGTTATAAGTAAGGTTTATTGATGCAATTTTTTATAGATATAAACAAATTTTTTTCAGCTAGACATAGCGGATGTTTTTTAATCCCGATAATGCTCCTGTGCCTTGTTCTTTTTCCTTCCTGCAAAAAGGATGGTGCAGGAAAAGAGACACCTGAAAAAAAGGTTGATAGAATCAATGAAACTGTCGAAAGGGGGCCGGCAAAGGTCACACTTGAGTCAGACAAAAAAGAGATAACCATTGCTGAACAGGTTAACCTTTCCATATCCATTGATATTGATGAGGAATATGATGTGGAGCTCCCCTCATTTGGTGACAAGCTTGAACAGTTCGGCATAGTCGATTACCACACTTCACAGCCTGAGCTCAAAGATAATAAAAGAAAACTCATAAGGCGCACCTACATACTTGAGCCCTTTCTCTCCGGCGATTATCCCATTATGCCCATGAAGATCACCTTCTATAAAAAAGAGGATAACAAGAAACATTTAATAGAAACCCCTGAGATCACAATAAAGGTTAAATCCCTTTTGCCTGATGATGTAAAGGATCTCAAACTTCATGATATCATCCCTCCCCTGCCCTACCCCAGGTCATACATGGTATGGATATGGGGGGGCACAGGTGCAGGCTTACTGATACTCCTTGCTGTAGGGGTCTATTTTTATAAAAAACGATTCATGAGAATGGATACTATTGAGATAAGGCTTAAGGCACATGAAATTGCCTATAATGAGCTTAAGGACCTTGTTGAAGAAGACCTTATTGATAAGGGAGAGATCAAGCTGTTTTATCTGAGACTCAGCTCCATAATAAGGAGATATATTGAAAACAGGTTTGGCTTACGTGCCCCTGAACAGACCACAGAGGAGTTTCTAAAAGGGCTTGAATCGGCGCAGGGGTTTCCTGACCGGTTTAAACCCCTTCTGAATAATTTTCTAAGGCACTGCGACCTTGTGAAATTTGCAAGGTTTGAGCCTGAGACAAAGGATATCCAGAACAGCTTTGACAGTTGCAAGGCATTTATACAGGGAACAGAGGAACAGGACTAGATACCATGCACTTTGAATCACCACTCGCATTTCTATTATTGATTTTGATCCCTATCCTGATCTACATGCACCTTTTTAGAAACAGGGGAGGCGCAATAAGGTTTTCATCTGTCGGGAATGCAGTAAAGGCATCAAGATCGATTAAGGTAAGACTTATAAGGCTGCCCGATATCATACGCATTATAGCCCTTATACTCATTATCATAGCCCTTGCCCGACCCCAGACAGGCAGGGAGAGGATAAGCGAGATAAGCAAGGGTATAGCAATAATGATGGTTGTTGACCGCTCAGGCAGCATGAACGCTGAGCTTGAATACAGGGGGCAAAACCTGAACCGTCTAGAGGCGGTAAAGCAGGTCTTTAAGGAATTTGTACTTGGCGGGACAAGCGGCCTTAAGGGGAGGCCCAATGACCTTATAGGCATGATTGTCTTTGCAAGGTACCCTGACACCATATGCCCCCTTACACTGGCGCACGGGGCGCTGCCGGCTTTTTTAAAAAATGTTAATATAGTGCAGACACGTGAAGAAGACGGCACTGCCATAGGTGATGCCATAGCCCTTGCAGCAGCACGTCTTAAAAAGGCAGAGGATACCCTTAAGGACGAGAAGGAGGGGTCAGGCAGATATGAGATTAAAAGCAAGGTGATCGTCCTGCTCTCTGATGGTGAAAACAATTTTGGTAAACGCTCCCCCATAGAGGCCGCGGAACTTGCGAAAGAATGGGGCATCAAGATATATGCAATAGCTATTGGAGGAGGTGAGGCTGTCACATCCATACAGACACCCTTTGGCACATACAAGGTACCTTCAAGGCAGAGGTTTGATACAACTGCGCTCAGGGTCGCAGCTGAAAAGACAGGCGGGCTTTTCCGTGAGGCGCACAATGCAGATGCCCTAATCGATATATATAAAGAGATAGATTCAATGGAAAAGAGCGAGATAGAGTCTGTCCGGTATGTGGATTATCAGGAGTCATTCATATGGCCGGCCATTGCAGGTTTCCTTCTGATAATACTGGATATCCTGCTCAGGAATACCCTCTTCAGGAGGGTACCATGAACGGGATTGTGCTGCACAATATAGATATGCTGCACCTGCTCTGGGTGCTCCCTTTTATTTTTCTAGTATACCTTTACGGCTGGTCAAAAAAGAAAAAGGCCCTTGAACGATTTATTGAGGCAGGGCTTATTAACAGGATAAATATCTCAACAGACAGATCAAAGAGGTATTTCAAGGCTGTGCTTGTTATTGTTTCTACTGCATTTGTCATCCTCTCCCTTACAAGGCCTGCATGGAACCCCGTGCCTGAAAAGATAGAACGCAGGGGAAGGGATATTGTATTTTTGCTTGATGTATCAAAAAGCATGCTTGCAGAAGACCTTGTGCCAAACCGCCTGGAGCGGGCAAAGCTTGCAATCAATGACTGTATAGACGGGCTCATGGGTGACAGGATAGCCCTTGTTGCCTTTGCCGGCACCGCAGCCATAAAATGCCCTTTAACCCAGGATTATGGTTTTTTCAGGACCATGCTAAAATCTGTTGATACTGAGAGCATAGCAAGGGGTGGCACCATGATAGGTGATGCCATAAGGCTTCTTTTAACGGATGTATTTGATGACCAGGCAAAGGAATACAAGGACATAATCCTGATAACAGACGGCGAGGATCATGACAGCTTTCCGGTAGAAGCGGCTAAAAAGGCCGGGGAAAAGGGGGTAAGGATTATTGCCATAGGGATTGGGGATGAGAATGAGGGAAAGAGGATACCGGTAACAAACGATAAGGGTGAAAGGACCTTTTTAAAATATAATGATCAGGAGGTCTGGTCAAAGCTTGATGCTGATACATTAAGAAAGATGGTAAATGTAACCCCTGGCGGTAAATATTTTAATGTTGCAACAGGTACCATTGATCTCGGAACAGTCTACAGGCAGCTTATTGCAGGGGCACAGAAAAAGGAGCTGGAATCAGAGACCATCAACCGCTTTGAAGAAAAATTCCAGATATTCTTAAGTGTTGCCTTTTTCCTTTTATGTATCGAGTATGTTTTATCTGAGAGAAAAAGGGGTGCCCGCAATGTTTAGAAAGAGCTTCAAGAATAATTCTGGATCGTCATTCCCGCGCGGGCGGGAATCCATTGTTCCTCATAGTTTCTCTAATTCCGCCTTTCCACCCTCCTTAGCAATACTACTGCGGAGGAGGGGCGCGGGAATGACGAAAAGGGGCAACAAATTATTTCTCAGGGAGTCTCTTAGGATCAATTTTATTCTGATAATCATCACTGTTATCTTCTCAACAGGCAATATTACCTTTGCAGACTCTACCGCAAAATATATCGACAAAGGTAACAGGGCGTGGCTCTCCGGCAATTATGATGATGCCATAAAAAGCTATGATGAGGCAGGGGTTAATGACCCTGAATCCCCATATATATATTTCAATAAAGGCGCTGCCCTCTATAAAAAGGGGGATTTTCAGGGGGCTATAGAGGCATTTGAAAAGGCTGCCCTGAAGAGTAAAGAGCCCTTGATGGAGGCAAAGAGCAGGTTTAACCTGGGTAACTGCGCATTCAGTGAGGCAGAGCGCCAGATGGACAATGACCTTAAAAAGGCAATGGAGCTTTGCCAGAAGAGTGTTGTGCATTATCAGGATGCACTCAAGCTTGATCCGAGTTTAAAAAAGGCAGCAGAAAACATAGAGATTGTCCGGCTCATGATGAAAAATATCCTTGATGAGATAAAAAAGAGAGAAGAGGCGGCAAAAGAACAGGCGCAGCAGGCAAAAGAGAATACAGAAGAGCTTCAGAAGCTCATTAAGAGGCAGGAAGAGGCACTTAACAAGAACAGAGAGCAATCTAAAAAGAATATGTCCCCTTCTGAAAAGAAAAAGGGGCTGGATCAGATGGCTAACGAACAAAAGGCCATATCAGAGGATACACAGAGATTTACTGACAAAATAAAGGGGCAGGCTGCACAACAGAAACAGGAAGAGGCAAATCCGGCATTGACCCATCTGAATAATGCTGTTAAAGAGCAGCTTGCAGCAGAGGGGAACTTAAGAAACCAGAACCCATCAGAGGCTGAAAAAAACCAGGAGAATGCAATAAATGAATTAAAGGATGCGCTCACTCCCCCGGAACAGGATCAGAAAAAACAGGGCAAAGATCAGCAGAAAAAAGAGGGTGAACAGGGAAGCCAGGAGCAGCAGGATCAGAAAGATCAGGAGAAAAAGGAAGATGGCGGAGAGCAGCCTGAACAAAAGGATGCAGAAGGCAAAGAGGATCAACAGGATGAAAAGCAGCCATCCATGCAGAAGCAAGGCATAGACCCCCAGGATATACTGGATGAAGAGGCGGATAACAAGAAAGAACGGCGCATGAGGGCCCCGGGCGGTTACAAGGATGTTGACAGGGACTGGTAATGTATAAAAGACTTTTTATATATCTATTTGCCATATTGATCATATGTGGAAATGCCTTTGCATCGGGGCTGAGTGTGCAAACCGCACTTGAGCGCACAGAGGTCTATACAGGTGAGACATTTATATTCCAGCTTCAGGTATCAGGCAGTGAGGATCCTGAAGAGCCTGACCTCTCTCACCTGGATGGATTCAGGGTACAGTTTGCAGGTGGTTCACAGAACAGCAGCTCATCCATATCTATAATAAACGGTCAGATGACCCGCGAAGATAAAAAGGGCTATGTCTTCAGTTACAGGCTTACACCTTTAAAGACAGGCACGCTTGCGATACCATCAATAGAGGTAAAGGCAGGGGGCATGACCGCCCGCACAGAGCCTCTTGTTATTGTCGCAAGAAAACCTGCTGAGACAGATGACTTCAAACTCAGGCTCACGCTTTCAAAAGAGAAATGCTATACAGGCGAGCCTGTTATACTCACTGTTACATGGTATATAGGTAAAAATGTGAATGACTTTAATTTCACCCTTCCTTTAATGGGTGACAAACGCTTTACCTTTGCCACCCCTGAGGTTGATACAAGGTCAGGCAAAAAGCTATACCGCATACAGCTTGGTGACAGCGAGGCCATAGGTGAAGAGGGACAAGGCACACTGGATGGGAAGAGTTATACAACCATATCCTTTAAAAAGGTGCTTATCCCCATAAAGGCTGGCATAATACCCATTGAACAGGCTACAGTAACATGCTCTGCCCTTACCGGTTATTCAAGAAGGTCAAACGACCCCTTTTCCAGCTTTTTTGATGACGATTTTTTTGGCTCTTCACGCAGGGGTGTTTACAGCACAGTGGTTGTACCCTCCAACACCCTTTCGCTCAGGGTACTGGAACTGCCCATAGAAGGGAGACCGGCCAATTTTAAAGGTCATATAGGCAAATACAATATAGAAACCTCCGCCACTCCTCTAAATATAAATATCGGTGACCCTGTAACCTTTACTGTCAAAATCAGCGGGCCTCCATATCTTGAACATATTGATTTACCGCCCCTGAAAGAGCAGCTTGCATTTAAAAACAGCTTCAGGATACCTGATGAAAGGGCAGGCGCAGAGATAAAAGGAAAGGAAAAGATCTTTACCCAGACCATAAGGCCTCTCAATTCCAATGTCAGGGAGATACCAGCTTACGAACTCCCATATTTTGACACTGAAAAGGGTGAATACCTTGTTGCGCTCTCTGCCCCCATACCAGTTACAGTAAATGAGACAAGGGTTGTAACACTCCTTGATGCTGAGGGCGCTGCTGAAACAGGTATAAATGGAGCGGGCATAGAGACATCAAAAAAGGGGATCGCATTCAGCTATGAGGATATGTCTGTTATTCAAAGAGAGTATCTGTCTCCCATTTCCTGTTTTTTAAACGGTCCCTGGCCCTACCTGCTTTTTACCCCGCCTTTCCTCTATCTTATTCTGTTTTCGGGAGTCTATATCTCACGAAAGAGGAATAATGATCCTTTAAAGATATTATCCAAGAAGGCATTTGCAGTATTTAAAAAAAGACTTCATGATGCTGAAAAGGCAACGCCTGAAAAGGCATGCGGGATAGTGCTTGATTCATTCAGGGAATACCTCGGTATAAAACTAAGGCTTACATCAACAGGAGCCCTCACATTTGCAGATGTAAAGCAACAACTTGAATCTTCTGTCATGAAAAATGAGATCATTGAGAAGGTAAAGGGTATCTTCTATTCCTGTGAGGCAGGGGCATATGCAGGGGATATAACATTCAAGGACAATTCTTCACTGATTAAAAAAGTCCTTGATGCTGCAACAGAACTTGAAAAGAGGCTTAAATAAAATGACGAATAATATCAGAAATCAGGTAAACAAATATTTTCAGAGCGGTTTTATATCTGTGCTTATGATTTCTGCGGTCTGCCTCTTCTCAATGGCTGTCTCATCCTCTTTACATGCTGATGCACTGGACAGGGCCGCCATATCTGAGCTCTACAATGAGGCGCGTGATCTTTTCAGGCAGGCGGATACGGCCGCAGGCACATCATATGACCATGCCATGACCCTGTATAAAAAGGCCGCCATGCGCTATGAACGCATCATAAAGGAGGGGGGCATAGAAAATGGTAAAATTTATTATAATCTGGGTAACATATATTTCAGGATGAACGATATCGGGAGGGCCATTCTGAATTATCGTAAGGCAGAGCAATATATGCCTGATGATAATAACCTCAAACAAAACCTCACCTATGCAAGGGCAAAGAGGATAGACAGGATAGAGGAAAAACAGGAGACAAAGGTGATGAAGACCCTCTTCTTCTGGCACTATGACCTCTCTGTAAAGAGCCGTTTAATGCTTTTTACATTATTCTTTGCCATCTTCTGGGTATCCGCATGTGTCAGGATATTTTTCAAAAAACCATTCCTCTTCTGGCTGATAACCTCATCAGCCCTTGTCTCTATCCTTTTCTGCGGGTCTCTTGCCGCTGATGAATATTTACTTAAAAAACAAAGGCCGGGCGTAATCCTGACCACAGAAACAACTGCACGCAAGGGAAACAGTGAGACCTATGAGCCCAGCTTTATGGAGCCGCTGCATGCAGGCACAGAATTTACACTCATTGAAGCAAGGGGAGAGTGGTTTCAGATTGAACTGGCAGACTCACGTACCTGCTGGGTTCAGGCTAAAGATGTTGAGCTTGTGAGGTAAATGTTGATTCAGCTTTCAGCGGTCAGTGATCATCTATAAGAGCATCTTGAATTCCTTTACTGATCAGCTGTCGCACAAGGCTATTGCGAGACAGGAAGCTGAATGCTAAAGGTTGACTGTTTTCAACCAAAAACGCCAGTTTTTGGATAACTATTATTTATTCCTCAATGTCAGGGGTATCTTAATGGTAACAGTTGATTTTTAGTAACTCTGTGGTGTGTCAGAGAAAAAAGTGGCGGAGGAAGTAGGATTCGAACCCACGGAACTTTCGTTCAACGGTTTTCAAGACCGCCGCCTTAAACCACTCGGCCATTCCTCCAGATTAAATTTGTGCTTCATATATTACTAAAATGCAAAAATATCAAGCAATAAAAAAACTAAAACACAAAAAAGTATTATTGACTAGAGGACAAGGGCTCACCTATTTTTGCACCCATCTGCATTATTTTTGTTATATTAATTTCAGTGATTTTTTACAGCAGTACCTCATTTGTTGATGGTGTCAAAGATATGGCAAGCTGCTCAAGGCACTGGAAAATGCTGAAAAGACAGTATCAGAGGTGGAAGAGGTAAAAACCAGGTTACAAGTTACCCGGCAAAAGGCCGCCAGACTAAAGTATATAACCCAGGAGGAGCTTCGCGAGTATGTTGCAGAAGAGGCCATGTCAGGAATTTTTAAAAAGATCGCGGATAAGGAGCTTTTAATATGAGAATCCCTTAACAAAATCTAGAATATAAATTATCATGGATGTCAAAATTCTTATATGGTTTGCTAAATAGTCCGATTTCCGGCATAATTTTTTTTAATAATAAGGAGATAATTATGAAAAAGCTGAAATACATTTTAATATTATCCATTGGGTTGTTGATTGCTCTCTCCCCTTTTTCCTTTGCGGATAATGATATAAACTATGCAAATACCATTAAGTTATTTAAAGAATCAAAGGCGTTACAAAAATTTTTTAATACCAGCTATGGTTATGCCGTATTTCCTACAATAGGCAAGGCAGGATGGATAGTCGGTGGCTCTTATGGTAAAGGTAAGGTTTACAGAGGTGGAGTTGTAACCGGAAGGGTCTCAGTCATTGAAGGCTCTATAGGGTTACAGGCAGGAGGCAAGGCATTCAGCGAGATCATATTCTTTGAAGATAAACGCGCCTATGATGAATTTACCAGCGACACATTTGAATTTGACGCCACTGTACAAGCCACAGCAATTACAGCTGGCGCAGGGGTTCAGGCAGGCACTCACGGCAGTAGTGCAGGGGCAAGTTCAGGACCAAGAACAGGGGTGCAGGCTGAAACCGATTATTACAAAGGTATGGCGATTTTTGTTCACAGTAAAGGCGGCCTTATGTATGAGGTATCGGTAGGTGGTCAGAAATTCAAATTTAAGCCAATAGTCAGGCGTAAATAACAGAGAATTTTTACAAATTATTTACAATATTTTCATCTTTAACTTATTGACATCTGCTTAATTGTTCTATATTATCCAATTAATGTTTTAGCTTAGAATTAATTCCATTTAAAAAGAAAGGCCGGGAGAAAACCCTCCTCCCGGCCGGTTTTTTTAGGGATTAACCTCTTTATTATTTTCCGGTTCGTTTAATTCAGCCCTGCAATTAGGGCAAAACTGCCATAACTGTTTTACCGGATATTGACACTGCCTGCAGAACGTGCCTGACAGATCAAAACCGCAATGGGGGCAGAATGCCTTTGTGCCGTTAAGCTCATTTTCACACTGCGGGCAGTAAAAGCTCCTGTAGTTTTCTGGCCTTGCAAGCAGATAGATTGTAAGCCCGAAGAATAGAGATATCAGCGCAAGAAATGCCCACAAACCGGGTTTACTTACATCCCGCTGCCTTGCATCGGTATAGACCCAGGCGGGTAACAGGAACCACAGAAACATGCCTGAAAAAAGAGCCATAAAGCCGAATATGGGTTTTAAGATGTCAGTTATGCTATCGGCTACACCTCTGTAATAAAGTTCATGGTTGATGAAATCATCCACCTTTAGAAATAGTTCACCTATTACCTTACCTGTTTCATCAGTTACAAGAGAAGAGAGTAAAAATCGGTATGGCTGAATATAATTGTACCTGTAAACACCTCCCTCTTTGTCTGACCTAATCAGGATATTTGGAGTTATTGTTTTCATTATTTGTTTATACAGGGCGAATGTTTGAAAAGTTGCATTAAAAATATTCAAAAGCTAAAAATAAATTTCAGTTTATACAAATTAAACCTTTTTAAGAGATTGATTTTTTAAATCTTGTCATATAATGGGCAGCCTGATATATTTTTTTATAAGTAGAACACCATATCCGATAAGAGATATATGGATTCTGATAATATTTGGACTAATGAAATGACATCAAAATACACTACAGGAAAAAAGCAGCCTGCACTTTAAGATCCATTAATCTTTATTAAACCATACAGATATGCGTATCCATAAATCCAATAATAAAGCGATAATAATCAGGAATATATAATGATTTACAATTTCAAGCAGATGGATATAAGTATAATATTTAGAAATATCATGGCCTTACTCTTTGTTTTTCTTTTATGTTCCTGTGCAACCTCTCATAGAGGCATCCCCAGAATATTGGAAGGAGACTTACAGGGGTTGCCCCCGGAAACACTGAAAAAAATAAAGGCTCTTCAGCATGACCTTGCTGCACTGGGCAGCAAAACAGACCCGGCTGAGGCAAAATTATTGGCGGAAACAGGAATACTCTATTCTTTGATACTTGCGAATGAATACAGACTTTTTGGTCAGCCTCATATACATAATATACTGGTCAATATAGGTTTAAAGGAGAGGGGTTTATGTTTTGAATGGGCTGAAGACCTTTTGAAACAGTTTAAAACCCTTGACCTTAAAACCTTTAACCTTCATGAGGCTGTAGCCGATAAGGGGAAAAAGTTCCGTGAACATAATACTATTGTGGTTACAGCAAAGGGAAAAGATTTTTTTGAAGGAATCGTGCTTGACCCCTGGAGGGATTCAGGTCGCCTTTACTGGATCAGTGTAAAAGAGGATAAATACCACTGGGAAAAAAGGGAAAATCATTAAAAACCTGTTATTGTGTGTTAATATGAACCGCTTATTTATTACTATTTTTTTGCTCTGCTGCAGCAATATCTTCATGACATTTGCATGGTATGGGCACCTTAAAAACCTTAACCATAAACCATTGGTTGTTGCAGCCCTTGTAAGCTGGGGCATTGCCCTTTTTGAATACCTGCTGCAGGTCCCGGCAAACAGGATAGGCCATTCAATACTCTCTGTAGGACAGCTTAAGATTATCCAGGAGATAATTACCCTGTTCATATTTGTCCCATTCTCTATATTCTTTTTAAAAGAAAAGCTAACCATGGATTACCTCTATGCAGGGGTATGCCTTATGTGCGCTGTATTTTTTGTTTTCAGAAGCAGGTTATTTGGGACGTAAAAGATTGATACAGATAAATATGCAATGGTGATAAGGTTTACACCACTGCATATTAAAGTTGCTTTTATATATCAGGCAACAGCCTGGGAAGAGCCTTCAATGCTGTCTGGAACCAGGGGTTCACTGGATACTGCTTTTGCTGCTGAGTTCAGCCTTTTTAATTCAAACCACAGGGGGGCCAGCATAAATAAAACCAGCGCAAAGGTTAATAAATCCGCTATAGGAAAGGCCCACCACACACCGTCCAGCCCCATGAAACCGGGCATTATAAGTATAGCCGGAAGCAGAAACAGTATGGATCTGGTTACAGTTGATAAAAAAGACTGAACAGCCTTGCCTATTGACTGGAAAACAGTTGCGCCGACATTTATGAGCCCGATCAGATACATTACACAAAAGACACGTTTAACCGCATAGGATGCGATATCTATCAGCTCCCTGTCGGCAGTAAAAATCATTACTACAGATTCCGGTTTAAAAAATACATAGAGGTAAACAAGAACCCCAATCAATGTAGTTGCAAAGGTCCCTATCTTGATGCTCTTTATTACCCTGTCAAAACGGCCCGCGCCATAGTTGAAGCCAATGATAGGTTGAAGCCCCTGCGCTGCCACTATTGAAGGCATAATGGCAAACATCATAACCCTGTTGACAATTCCATAGGCAGACATAGCCATATCCCCGCCATAAGAAACAACCGTTCGGTTAACGATTATCGCTGAAAAGCTTCCGGCAAGTGTCATGCCCAGTGCTGAAACGCCTATTGCAAAGATATCCTTAATGATCTTCCAGTCCGGCCAAAGGTCAGCTAACTTGAAGCTTAAGGCAGGCTTTCCCCAGAAATAGTATCCTAGAAAATAGATGGTGCATAAGACCTGAGATATAACTGTTGCCCAGGCAGCCCCTTTTACACCCATTCCAAAGGTAATTATAAATATGGCATCAAGAACAATATTCAATGCGGCGCTACAGACCATGCCTATCATAGGTACCCTTGCATTGCCGCCCGCCCTTATCAGGGTGCTCAGGGTCATACCAAACGTCATAAAGAGCATACCAATAAGTATTACAAAGAGATAATCAGAGGCATACACAATGGTATTATCTGTCGCTCCCAGCCACCGGCATAACAAGGGCACATTAATGAGACCTGGGATGGTAACAAGAATGGATAATACCGCCGTGATCATTATTGAGTTTCCAACTGCCTTTTCAGCCTGCTGTATTTTACCGGCGCCAAGGGATCTTGATATCAATGAAGCGCCGCCCATGCCTGCCATATGCCCTATACCAATTGAAAGTATCTGAACAGGAAACACCAGTGAGAGAGCGGCAATGGCGTATGGGCCTACATACTGCCCGATAAAGATGGTATCTACAACGTTGTAAAGTGTATGGACCGCCATTGCAAAAAAGGCGGGCAGAGTAAATATAAACAGCAACCTGCATACATGATCGCTATCAAGTGAGTTTTTATCAATCTTCTTCATAAAATTTAATTCCTTGAACCTTTTTTAAAATTGTCTGTAATATCGGATTATTATAGCCTTATGAATTCATCATCTTGGGCAGGATATTCCTGATCTTATCCAGTGATGCTGACAGCTCCATAAGATCATTTTCACTTAATGATGAGACTGCCTCTTCAAGAGCATCACTTATGGTGTTGTGCAGCGAATCCAGCCCCTGTCTCCCTGTTTCAGAGATGGTTATCCTTGTTACCCTCCTGTCATTCGGGTCTGGTTCACGCACCACCATCTCCTTTTCAACAAGCTTATCCATGAGCTGGGTCATGTGTGCCTTTGCCAGGACCAGCCGTTTCCCGATCTCAAACACCGGGAGGCTCCCCTCTTCGGAAAGCAGCTTTAATATCTCACAGTGCAGAGGCGTCAGGCTGACCTCAATATTTGCCAGCGCTACCTTGGTAAATTTGCTTCTGACAATCCTTGATGAAAAAGTGGGGATGGAAAACAGGTCAGCAACAACCTTACTGATTAAATCCTTCTGCAAAACAGATACTCCTTAAAACATATAATAATTCACATACTGTACAGTATATTTACTATACTATTCGGCTTTTTTCAAATACTTTTTGAAAAGAAAATGTAAAGAGGGGAAAACCCTTTAAACGTCAAAATTTAAAAGCAATCCATTCTATTAACCCAAGTTCGACAAGAAAAATAAGAAGCTGCAATAAAAACAGCATGTTAGGGAAAATCAGGCCAGATTTTCCCCACTACATTATACTTAAACCCCTTTTGCCTGATAATCTCCAGGTTCTTTTCAGATGCAATACCAGCATCAATAACAATAGTCTTTTGGCCAGCTTCCCCATCCATAGACTGGAGCAACTCATTAAGCATGCCTTCCAGTGTGCCAGGTTCAGATATGTTGCCTTCCAGCAACTTGCTTCGTTTAGGAAACCCCTCTTTATCTACTGCCAGGGCCAGGGTTACAAGAGGTCTGTCATGTCTCCTATAGGGGTGTAGAGAGGGTATGCCAAGCATAATAATATATCGTTCAGACACTACAAATGACGTTTCAGATAGCCGCTTCTAATAATATCAATAGCTTACGCAGCTTTCACTGAAAATTTATTTTCAGCATAACTATCACGCTTCAATATTTTCAACCACTTATAACCCTACCTCCAATTGCCTTTTTCTCACTTGTCGAACTTGGGTTAAGTTTGTAATAATTATCTTATCAACTGTCATAGGTTCTTGCCTCCTGAGTTTAAAGAGTAAATAGTCACTGTTTCCTGTAAGACAATAAATATAGTGCTTACTTTTCAACCTTACCAACCATCAGCTTTGACCACTGATACAGGTACTGTAAAAAAGAGATGATAGTAAAAACAGCGGTAGCATAATAGAGATAGGGATAATAATCCTTGAAAGAAACAAGGTATTCACTGGCGAGTACTGCTATTACTGTAATAAACTGAAAGCATGTGGTGATTTTACTTGAGGCTACAGGTTTAATATTGTTAAGCACAACACCTGTGAGATACAGTATTACAACACCGATAAGGATCATCACATCCCTTGAAATAACAACAACAGAGAGCCATGATGGCACAAAACCCCTTATGGCAAGGGCGACAAATGCAGATACAAGGGTTATCTTGTCTGCAAGCGGGTCAAGATAGCTGCCCAGCCTGCTTTTCTGGTTGAAGACCCTTGCGATAAAACCATCCAGACCATCGCTTATACCGCAAATTATCAGTATTATCAGCCCGGCTATGAGCCGGTCATTTATCAGGTAGATCACAAAGACAGGGGTAAGCAAAATCCTTATCATTGTTATTATGTTCGGAATAGTCATACAGATATTGCTCCTCCAGAAAATTTAACAAACCTGAAATCATAGGGCTGTAACAGTGAGATAACCTTCCTCATCAATGCCGATCTGCGCGGCAAATGGTATATCATTACTAGTTCTCAGTTTCTCAATAAAAACCTTTCTTTCCCCGGAGTATTCAACTGTAACAGTTATTATATCGGTTGAAATCCTTGAGGGTAAAACAGAGACAACCCCGCTAACCCTCTCCTTCAGGAATGATATAAAGCCTGTTAACTGTTTTAGGTTTAGCAAACCTTTTATGGCAAGATCAAAACTGGTCAGCTTCTGCTCTGCTTTTTTGAATGTTTTCAATATGGCAGGCGCTATTTCTGAAACACCGCCGGCAATGAACTTTTCAAGTATAACCTCATTGCTGTCCACTGACTCTTCCGGCCCGCTTAAAGGCAACTGTTCACGGTTATAGCTACAGAGGATAGACCCGTTTTCAACCTGGATTGCCTTTATACCCACAATCAATGTATTAAAATCATTTTTTTCCACCTTGCCGGTAATTACCACATCTGCTGAATATGATTTTCCCCACATGATGGCGTCCTCATCAGCAAGAACGGCCTTGAAAAGTTCAGGGTTATACCCGCCATCAGGCATATTGTTGACACGGTATATAGGGTCAAACCCTCGTTCCTGGAAAAATCTGTATAGCATTAGTTCGGATGGAGCGAGGTTAATCTTATTTTCCGGGTCATCCCACCATATGTATGGCTGCCTATCAGTGCTGGTTTTGTCAGCGACAAGAAATAATATACGTAATGATGCACCCTCAAAGGTGATCACCCCGGCATTAAATAACCTTTCTTCCATAAGCTTTTCATTAACCTTCAGGCTAACAAGTATTTTTAAGGTTTTAGCGCCGGCATCTTCTGCGAGTATATGGAAATTTTGAATAACATCAGTTGAGCCAGGTATTATTTCATTTATAATGCTTTTAAAATAATTGGCCATACCCTGGCTTCCAAGTCTCTTTTCAAGATAGGACTCAATCCCCTTCATATGGGCATCTGAAATGGCAAGCCTTCGTGCCTCTGAAAGATTCCCCTTTATGATTGCCCCTGAACCGACAACCAGTATGCCGCTTTCACTTTTATCAGCCCCATAACTAACTAATGAAAATATCAGAACAGATAAAGTGATGAGTATTTTTGTATTTTTTATCATTCCTGCCCAAAACAAAAGGTTTAAAAACTAATAATAGCTATAGATTAAAGATTTTACTAAATTTGAACCTGCTTTTGTCACTCCCGCAAAGGCGGAAAACCACTTGTAAGACAAAGACCAAAACCAATGGATGCCCGCCAACGCGGGCATGACGGCAGGTTTAGATTTCACCTTTAATGCTATTCAAGAATACAATAATCACCCAAAGGAAATACTCAGTCAAATAAAATCTTTAATATTTTTAAGAATTTCAGCATGATTATCCGGTGAACACCATATCATTTCAGGGTCTGCCCTGAACCATGTGAGTTGTCGTTTTGCATATCTCCTTGTGTCTTGCCTGAGAGAATCCACTGATTCATTATACCCTGCCCTGCCCTGAAGATATTCTATTGCATGCCTGTAACCTATACTTTTTAATGGCTTAAGATCAGGTGCATAACCTTTGTTAAGAAGTCTCTCTGTCTCTTCAACAATGCCTGATTCAAACATGCTGGCGCTTCGGGCATTTATGCGTTCATAAAGGATATCCCTTTCAATAAAAAGGCACATCTTAAGGGTTGAAAATCCGCAGTCAGCAAATAAATGGCCTGATACCATTTTTGAAAATGGCATTCCGGTTAATTCAAATACCTCGATGGCCCTTGTAACCCGTACCCTGTCATTTGGGTGAATAGTGGCAGCAGATTCAGGATCAACCTGTTTAAGCCTTTCATAAAGGGCTTTTTTACCCTGCTTATCATATTCATTGAGTAGACGAGCCCTGATATCAGGATCACTCTGAGGGCAGTCAAACAGACCGCCCAGCAGGCTTTTGATGTAGAGCCCAGTGCCACCGACAACAAGGCATACCCTGTTTCTATTTAAGATATCATGTATAACATGCAGTGCATGCTCCCTGTACAGGGATGCATTAAACTCCTCATCAGGGTTTACTATATCGATCAGGTGATGAGGTATGCCCATCCTTTCGGAATGAGCAGGTTTTGCAGTGCCGATATCCATGCCTTTATATACCTGCATGGAATCACAGTTTACTATTTCTCCGTTTAATTCAAGGGCCAGTTTTACAGCAAGGCAGCTCTTTCCTGTAGCAGTCGGGCCTGTGATAATAACTATTTTTCTTTTATCTGTATTCATATGACTGATGTAATCTTAGTGTTACTTTGAAGTATAAAGAGCCGGAAATGGATTCAGCATACCAATCTCATCCCATGCCTTGCATCTTCTTATACCGGGCAGATACCCCGCGTATCTGTTCCATGGCCTGTCAAAGAGAATGACTTTTGTGTTCATTCTCTGATTTATAAACCTGGCCATATCAAGAGAATCCTCAACTGCAATGATAAACTCCATTTCAGAGAAACGATCAAGTGAAATAGCGATATTTCTATCTACAACAGCTCTTGAGTACTTATCAACCATTATGAATGAATCAAAGGGCACCTTATATCGCGAGAGCCATTCCAGGCTTGATTCATAGGTTGATGTAAGCCTGCCTGTTATAACTGATATCTCATACCCCAGCCCTGCCCATTTATTAAGCTCATCCAGCACTCCTTCAAAAGGTTTAAGCTCCAGGATAATTTCAGGCTCATGAACAAGCCGGAAAAAATAGTCAAACTCATGATCAGTTAGTGAAAAGGATTTTTTCAGATCAAATGTGGTTATGCTTTCAAAATCAACTATTCTGCCAAACTCCCGCTCTACTATCTCCACGTAGCGGCATGTGGTATCAGCTATAACATCATCCAGATCTATGTAAATGGCCGGCAAGGTTAAATCCTGATTTATTCTTCTTCTATCACCCTGACACCATCCGGCACAGCAAACTCAAAGAAACCGGCCTCAAGCCCTTTCTTCTGTTCAAATGCACCGAGCTTGAACCTGGTAAGGTTGCCCGTGATATCAATTATCTCTATACGATTAATAATGTAATCCTTTTTTGAAACAAGTATCTTGATATTATCTATCTCTTCCCATGTTTCATCAGGGATCAGGGTAAGTTCATAGTAGTCCGCCCCATCCGGTTCAAGGATGGAGACATTAAAGGTCTCCTCAGGATTTTTTAGCCCTGTAAAGATCATGCTGATTATGGATAAAGATCTCCCTATACTATCTATCTTTGATACAGTCTTCTTTTCAGGTTCATAGAACCAGATTTTTTTTCCATTTGATATGACATACTCTATAACAGGCTCTTTCTGTTCTACCTTTAGCATATCAGGCTCTTTAAAAAAGAAGGTGCCTGACGCAATATCAGAGCCCATGTCATCAAGCATTGCCATAGACCTGGTAAGTATCTTCCGCCGGTATGGAACGGACATGCCGGCTGAATATGGCCTGTGTGTTTCAAGAATCCTGTCCAGAACCTGGCTGACCTTTGTCTCTGCGCCTGTTACAGGTGAAATCAGCACAGTAAAAAGAATTAGTGAAATTACAGTTATTAATTTTGTATATTTTAAATTTGCCATCAGAGTAAAACACTCCTTATAACTTATTTATTTTTTATCATTTTCTATTTAAAACAGTTTTTTGATCAGCTTATACTTTCAGCTTTCAGCAAAATACATTTAGAACAAAAAGTTAGCTGAAAGCTGAGAGCTGACAGCTGATCGCTGAAAGCTATATATTATTCCCTTCTTCCAAAAACATCCCTTGCCTTAACCCCATCAGAAGGGCCGACTATACCCTCCCTTTCCATGATCTCAATCATCCGTGCCGCCCTGTTATATCCCACCCTGAGCTTCCTCTGTATCATGGAGATGGATGCCTGGCCGGACTTGATAACCATGTCAACGGCCATCTCATATTTTTCATCCTTTTCCAGCTCATCATCTATCTCCTCTTCATCCTTTGATACCTGTGCAACAATGGTTGAATCATAATCAGGTTTTAGCTGTGCCTTGATAAAGTCTGTCACCCTCTTTACCTCATCCTCTGATATATAGGCGCCATGTATCCTTGTAAGCTTTCCTACACCGGGCGGCATAAAGAGCATGTCACCCTCGCCAAGCAGATGCTCGGCACCGTTTGTATCAAGGATGGTCCTTGAATCCACCTTTGAGCTTACCTGAAAGGATATCCTTGTAGGAAAATTTGCCTTTATAATACCGGTAAGCACATCAACAGACGGCCTCTGTGTTGCTATTATAAGGTGGATACCTGCGGCCCTTGCCATCTGGGCAAGGCGTGTTATATATTCCTCCACCTCCCTTGTTGAAACCATCATGAGGTCTGCGAGTTCATCAATAATAAGAATAATATATGGGAGCGGCTCACCTAAGCCCTCATCGCCGCCAACAGCTGTTGCCTTTTTCTGTTTGATGATCTTTTTGTTATAGGCATCTATGTTTCTTACACCCCTGTCAGAGAGCAGCATGTAACGCCTTTCCATCTCCTGCACAGCCCATCTTAAGGCCCGCGTTGCCTCCTTGGGTTCTGTCACAACAGGGTGTAGAAGATGCGGGATATCTTTGTATACTGAAAGCTCTATCCGTTTAGGGTCTATCATAAGGAATTTCACTGCGTCAGGTGTCAGTTTAAAAAGCAGGCTGTTTATCA
The DNA here is from genome assembly GCA_012513605.1 of Desulfatiglans sp. Lineage (NCBI taxonomy): Bacteria > Pseudomonadati > Thermodesulfobacteriota > Desulfobacteria > Desulfatiglandales > Desulfatiglandaceae > Desulfatiglans > Desulfatiglans sp. The sequence goes on from JAAZBV010000085.1 coordinate 44,208, forward strand.
TGGCATTAAGGGATACGCTCTTTCCTGTGCCTGTGGCCCCTGCAACAAGGAGATGAGGCATCTTTACAAGGTCTGTAATTACAGGTGTGCCTGTTATATCCATACCAAGGGCAATGGTAAGCCTGTTGTTAGAGTCCTTGAAATCATTAGAATTTAAGACCTCTTTAAGATAGACATGATCACGTTTGTTATTTGCTATCTCAATACCTATGGCGTCCTTTCCAGGGATAGGCGCCACAATGCGTACACTTGGGGCCCTTAAGGCAAGAGTGAGGTCATCAGCCAGGCTTGCCACCTTGCTGATCTTTATACCCGGAGCCGGTTTATATTCATACATGGTAATAACAGGGCCTGGTGATATCTCAACAACCTCACCGTGTACGCCGAAGTCCTCAAGTTTTTTTTCAAGCCGCCTTGCATTCATCTCAAGGCTTTCCCTTTGAACCACTGCCCATTTATCTTTTGGAGGGTCATCAAGGAGCTCAGCGGTCGGCAGCCTGAAACCGGCCTTGTTCATAAAGGAAAAGGACTCCTGCTCAGGCTTTTTAACCTCTTCCTTTTTTGGTTCAATGATATTTACCTTTGCCTTGGGTTTGTTCTTTTCTACCTCTATAATTGTCTTTCTTACACGGCTTTTGCGGCTCTTTTCTATCTTTTTGGTCCGGTATTCTCTTATCTTTCTATATGTGAATACCATCCACAGGAAGAGTTTTGATAGAAGCCAGCCAAATGATATGCGGGTACATATCATGAACGAGACAATGAAGATGGCATAGAGCAAAAGACCTGCGCCAAAATTGTTAAGCAACCCTGAAAAAAAATTCGCTACAAAATAACCCAAGAGCCCCCCGCTCCTGATGTCCCCTCCCCTGAACTCAACCATTCCCGGGGATTGCAGGCTCATTATGCCTGAAAATGATATAAGCAGGATAATTACGGCAATTATGTATCCCAGAGGAGGGACAAGATGCCTTCCAGTTAAAGAGAGGAATGAGGCTATGAGGAACACTGCAACAAGCCAGAATGCAGAAAACCCGATCAGATGAAAGGAGTAACCTGATATATGGGACCCTATTGTCCCGAAAAGATTATGCACCTCCCCGCTGCTGCTTGTCCTGATCCAGAAAAGGGGGTCCTGGGTATGATAGGTGAAAAGACTCATACCAAGTATTAGGGAGAGGAGTAAAAAGACGATCCCCCTGATCTCCTTCCTTATGGGAGCAAAATCCTTTGACATATAGTCTGTTTCTTTTGTTTTTTTATCCATTTTTCTCATACTGGTATAATAATGGGCAGTATCAATGGTCCGCTGTCAACGACCCTGTAAAAATAACGTTTCAAAAGCCTTTTTATATCAGAACCTATATCTGACCACTCCATATGCTCAAGATTTTTAAATTCAGAAAGAAAATCCAGCACCTGCTGCCGTGCATCATCAAGTATGGTCCCGCACTCATCTTCAAATACAAAACCCCTTGAAATAATATCAGGCCCATAGAATATCTCGCCTGTCTGATCATCAATCACAAGAAGGACTATTACAACACCGTCACCTGCTAGCCTTAACCTGTCTCTTATGACTGTATCATCAATATCACCAAGCCCCTTGCCATCAACGAGCATCCTCCCTGTATGCACCTTTCCATCAAGCCATGCTTTTTCCTCTTCAAAACAGATGGTATCCCCGTTTTCAGCAAGTATCGTATTTTCAGAGGGGATGCAGGTAGACCTTGCAAGCTCTATATGTTTTACAAGATGCCTGTATTCACCATGCACCGGGATAAAATATTTTGGCCTTACCAGGTTGATTATAAGCTTTAATTCCTCCTGGTAGGCATGCCCTGATGAATGGATAGCTGACACCTTTTCATAAATAACCCTTGCGCCCCTTCTGTAAAGGTTATTTATTGTGGAGGTAATCGCCCTTTCATTACCCGGAATAAACCGGGAAGAGAGGATTATTGTATCACCATCTTTTATGATAACATCCTTATGATTCCCGTTTGCCATCCTGGTTAAAGATGACATGGGTTCCCCCTGACTCCCTGTAGTAATTAAGGCGATCTCACGATCAGGATAATTTTTTATGGCCTTTTCCGCTATCTCTATCTGTTCAGGGATGTTCATCAGCCCCTGTTTAGCTGCAATGGCCGCATTGGCCTTCATACTTTTTCCGCTCAGGGCGATCTTTCTGCCATATTGCTGTGCCAGGTTAACTATCTGCTGTATCCTTGCGATATTAGAGGCAAAAACAGCAATTATCAGGCGTCCTTCAGAATGTCTGAATATATTCTCAAGGGTCTCTTTTACATCTGATTCGCTTAATGTATAGCCCTCACGTTCAACATTTGTGGAATCTGAAAAAAGCGCAAGGCAATTTTTCCCACCATAATATGAAAACCTGTTTATGTCAGTAAAATAACCATCTACAGGCCTGTGATCTATCTTGAAATCACCGGTGTGTATTATTATTCCTTCCGGTGTATCAATGGCAAGCCCTACTCCATCGATTATACTGTGATTTACCCTTATATATTCAATCTTAAAAGGGCCTATCTCCGACATATCACCCGGTTCGATTTTATTCAACAATGCCTGTTCGGGTAATTCATACTCGGTAAGCCTGGACTTTAACAGCTCTATTGTAAAGTTAGTCCCGTAAACAGGGACATTCAGCACCTTTAACAGAAAAGGCATTGCGCCAATATGATCTTCATGCCCATGCGTAAGTATAACCGCCCTTACCCTTTCTTTGTTAAGGGTGAGATAACTGAAGTCAGGGATAACCATATCTATGCCAGGCATATAATCATCGGGGAACATCAGACCTGCATCTATTACAATAATATGCTGATCATATTCAATAACCATCATATTCAGTCCGATCTCTCCCATCCCTCCAAGAGGTATTATCTTCAGCATAAAATTCCCTGTGATTTTTTTGAGGCATACCTTAATCTGAATGCAATTTTGAGTCAATACGATTTATGTTCCATAAATGGCTTGATTTCAGTTGAGCCAGTATGTATAGTTTTTAAAAAATAAATACTATATAATCCATAAAATATTAAACGCTTATTTTCTTGAAGGGAATACAAATGGCAAGTGTAAACAAAGTAATTTTATTAGGGAATCTGGGCGGAGAACCTGAAGTAAGATACACCCCGTCAGGAACAGCCGTTGCCAACTTCAGCCTGGCAACAAAAGAACAGTGGACTACCAAAGAGGGTAGCAAAGAGGAAAAAACTGAATGGCATAAGATAGTTGCATTCGGACGCCTTGGAGAGATCTGCGGTGAATATCTCCATAAAGGCAAACAGGTTTATATAGAAGGCAGAATACAGACAAAGGCCTGGGAAGACAAAGAAGGGGTAAAAAGATATACTACAGAGATAATTGCCAGCACCATGCAGATGCTGAGTTCGGCACATAAAGAGGGTGATACTGCTGACAGGATGAATGAACGTCCTCCTGTTGAAGAGCCGATATCCATCCCTGATGATGAGATACCATTTTAGGTAAAAATAAACCCGGATTAAATCTTTAACCTAAAGATATAATCCGGGTAAATATCACTCTTCGTCTTTTATCTTTTTTTCTTTCTTATCTTCGTCATCATAGGAGATCTCTTCAGGCTTATCGGTGGTGGCCTTTTTGAAATTTCTTATGCCCTTTCCGATTCCTGCACCTATTTCAGGGAGTTTTCCTGCACCGAAAATAATAAGAATTATTATCAGGATGATTATAAGTTCCGGCATGCCTATACCAAACATCTTTTCCTCCATTTAAAGCGGCCACCATAGTGGCCTGAAATTGATAAGTCTGAACACCAAATGATAGAAATAAAATTTCAGAGAGCTGGAAAATAGCACCATCACCCATACAAGTCAAGAAACCCTGTATCCTGTTTTGATGAAATTTATTTTATCTGGTATTAATAAGGCGTTCGGATGAGAATTAAACAGGTTTATTTTTTGACGTATTAGCTAATTACTGCTTATTAAATCAAACAGGCAAGTAAAGCAGAGGCGGGTTTATTAATATAATTTAAGCAATTAAATCATGAATTTAGCCATCTAATTTAAACTTAATCAATGGTCTTTTATCAAAATGTGTTTCAGGCATATTTCCTGCATGATCAGTAAAAAGCAGGCTCTATATTATTAAAAATGACTCATAATTTTACATATTATAGTTAATTATTCAATGCTTGGGCTAATTTGCCTGGAGATTAAATGTTGGATACAAATTTTCATAAACCATCCAATCCTTCGGATATGATATCACCGCAAAAAACAGAAGATGAAAAGGTAAAACAGGCATTAAGGGAGAGCGAAGAGAGATTCAGGCTTATATCTGAGACACTGCCAGTGGGTGTATTTGAAGCGGATGAAAACGGGTTGCTTTTATATACCAATACCAGGTGGCAGAATATATTCAGGCTCTCTTTAATGGAAAGCCTCACTGTTGACTGGCTGGAATTTTTTCATGATGATGACAGGGAGAGTTTTTCAAGGGAATGGTCTGAATCTCTACAGGAGATTGCAAGTTATTCAAAGGAGTGCAGGATAATTCTTGATCAGTCTGAGACCCGCTGGATAAATGTAAAGTCTTCACCTGTTTTTTCTGATAAAGGGGTGAGGTATGTAGGTATAATAGAAGATATTACAGAAAGAAAAAAGACAGAGGAGGAACTCCGGAAGGCAAAAGAGCTTGCCGAATCAGTGAATGAGGCAAAAAGCATATTTCTAGCCAACATGAGCCATGAGATAAGGACACCGATGAATGCAATAATTGGTATGACCGGCCTTCTTATGGATACACCCCTTAATGAAGAGCAGAGGGATTTTGCCGAGATAGTCTCACACAGCGCACATTCACTATTAAACCTTATAAATGATATCCTTGATTTTTCAAAGATCGAGGCAGGTAAACTTGAACTTGAAGATATAGACTTTGACCTCCACACCACTGTCGAAAGCGTTGCTGACATGATGGCAATCAAGGCCCATGAAAAATCAATAGAGTTTTCATGCATAATACACCCTGATGTCCCCTCAAAACTGATAGGAGACCCTGGCAGGCTCCGGCAGGTTCTGACCAACCTGTCAGGCAATGCCATAAAATTTACTGCAATAGGCGGTGTTACAATAAGGGTATCTGTCACAGAAGAGCAGTTAACATCAGTAACCCTCCTTGTATCTATTGAAGATACAGGTATAGGTATCTCGCAGGAGGGGATAGACAGGCTTTTTAAATCATTTTCACAGGTAGATGCCTCCACAACCAGAAAATATGGTGGAACCGGTCTCGGCCTTGCCATATCAAAACAGCTTGTAAAAAAGATGAATGGGGAGATAGGGGTAAAAAGCCAGATAAACAAAGGTTCTCAGTTCTGGTTTACAGGAATATTCAAGAAACAGCCTGGGGTAGCAGCAGAGATAACCATTCCGGGTGATGCTGTTAAATCAAAAAAAATACTTCTTGTTGATAAAAACGATTCAAGCAGGGAGAGCATAAGCACCCACATCTCTTCATGGGGATGCACCTATGAAGAGGCATCAACAGGGGCAGAGGCCCTGGAAAGACTTGAAATGGCTAAAATGGAAAAGAGGCCATTCCATATCTGTATAGTTGCCCAGATGCTTGATGACATGAACGGGGAAGAGCTTGGCAGGATTATCAAATCCAGGCCTGACCTGAAGGATATTTCTCTTATTCTTATCGCCTATTTCGGGCTCAGGGGAGATGCAAACCGCATCAAGGAGATAGGTTTTTCCGCTTACCTGCCAAAGCCTGTAAAACATTCGCAGCTCTTGAGCTGTCTTGAGGCGGTAATAGAAAACAGGGAGTATGCAAAGAAAGACCCTGAAAAAAAGGTGCTTGTAACAAGGTATTCTCTTCTTGATTCTGAGAAGCACAGTATTAAGATACTCCTTGCAGAGGATAACCCGGTTAACCAGAAGCTGGCCCTTAAACTCTTTGAAAAATTCGGATACAAGGCAGACCCGGCTAATAATGGTTACGAGGCCATTGAGGCGCTTAAAAAGAGCCCATATGATATTGTCTTCATGGATGTTCAGATGCCTGAAATGGACGGGTTTGAGGCAACAGGGATCATACGTGACCCCGGTTCGGGCGTACTTGACCCTGACATACCCATTATAGCAATGACAGCCCATGCCATGAAGGGTGATGAACAGAAGTGCATTGCCCTGGGCATGAATGACTATCTCTCAAAGCCCATAGAGCCACAGATACTGCTGGAAAAATTAAAACACTGGTCAGGGATGATCAATAAATAGATATATCGATCCTGCTTGTTTGCATCCTTCTTCTTGCCTGATCATATCTTGACTCATAAAATGACCATGGTATAATGACCACATTTATATGATATTTATAAGGGATGAAAAATGGAAAATGCCGTATCAAAATCAAGATTCAAGCCAAATGCCTTGAAGTATTTCAGGCAGATAGAAGATACCGGTAAGGAATTGATAATAACCGATCGTGGTAAACCAAAACTGAAAATTGTTCCTTACAATAATGACCCGATGGAAACATTAAATTCACTTAGAAACACAGTTATTGAATATATAGATCCTCTCAAACCTGTTCTTGAAGAAGACTGGGAAACTCTGAAATGATAGTCCTGGATACTCATGTGTGGATATGGTGGATCAGTAATCCTGAAAAACTATCAAGCCCTGCAAAGAAAGCAATCAATAAAGCTGTAAAAGGAAAAAATATTTATATTTCGTCAATCAGTGCCTGGGAAGCAGCACTTCTCCATTTTAATAAAAGACTGGAGTTATCAATCGACTTTAATGAATGGATGGCTGCATCGGAAAGACTTCCTTTTATATCATTTATACCAATAGACAACCGTATAGCTATAAAATCGGTTTCATTACCTGATCCTCTGCATAAAGACCCTGCTGACAGAATTATTATTTCAACTGCGATTACTCTTGGTGCTGCACTAGTCACAAAGGATGATAAAATACTCAGTTATCCATACGTCGAAACAATATGGTAATGTATTACAGTAAAAAAGAATAAGGGTTCATGGATTCCAGGGGTCAAAGGTCTGAGTTAAAAGACTATTGTAATAAATTTTAATGGATACCCTTGAAGGTGATTATCGTAGGGTGGCCTTTTACAGGCCTCTATTTTATTAATGACTATTTTTTCTCGTTCCAACTGTCCCCTTGGGAACAAAACTCTTTGACGCTCTGCGTCGATCTCCCTATATCACTGTTTCCTCTTTCCTATTTACTCTTTCCTGTTTTCTCTTTTCAATTTCCTGTTTACCGATTTCTGTCTTATGACTTCTGATTCTTATTTTTTCTGTCAGCAGGTATGGAAACAAACAGGTCTATTCTTACAAGCTCTCCCCTCTTTATCTCCATAGGACTCTTAAGAAGAATCCATTCACCATTACGCTCAACAGTATACTTAGATTCATACGAATAAATCTGTAAAAAGTGTAGGCCTGATAAACCTATCACCTCATTACGTTGTTGAGTTTATTGAATGCCATATTACTTTTTATCCTTTAAAGCTAAAGCGGATTTCGCGTTTAACTTACTCACTACTTTTTTCCCTGTCTTGGCCTCTAATTCCTTTCTTGCAACCCTGGCAACATTACCGCCTTGCTTTGCCACTTTTTTGCTTTCTTCAAAATCTTTTGGTTCCACAGCTTCTGAAATATCTTTAGTGGAGGCTTCTGCCAGCATATTCAAAATCAGTTCAGTGTTGGTCATATTATCACGCAGATTTTCTTTTTTTAGTCCTTTGAGTATTTTATATTCTTTTGTTGTTTTATCAGCCCATGCTTTTGTAACTATATCAGTGAGTGTGGCAAACTGCACCCCTTCTTTCAGACCTCGTTTTTTCCATTCATCAGTCAGTTCTTTGCGTATTTCAATACTTTTAAGCCGCTGGTTGATCCAGTTTTCAGAATAACCGAGTTTCAGATATTGTTCCAACGCCCTGTCTATGCTTAGCTCTGGGTCTTGCATTTCATCTAACCGCTCAGAAGCTACTTGTGCCAGCCATAGTTTAAAGGGTTCAGCCTTGGGCGATGGAATGGATTGTATCAGGCGGAAAAGCTGTTCAGTATCAGCAACATCGGTTAAACGCATTTTGCCATCAGGCGCAAGCATTTTCAAACCGTGACAATTTGTCACGGTTTCATTTCCTTCTTCCTTCAGCCTTTGTTTCAGCTTTCGCCAATAAGCATTAGGGTCAACACTTTCGGTTAATACAGCTATTACATCCGCTATGGAGAAATACCATTTTTCCTGCCCTTCATCCCACAGTGTTCTTACTTTTTTATCTTCAAATCTTTTTATTTCGTTGAATGCCATATTATTCCTCTTTTTTTCTGAATGACTTTGAGATGTTTTTTCTCATCGCCAATCAATGCGGGTTAAGGCTATATCATAGACTTCTCGCTGTCCCCCCTTGCCGATCCGGATCATTTTCCCGACATCAGCAAAATGATCCGGAACTTTCTCTGTCAGATAATAAAGTATCAGAGCTATAAACCTCGTTTTATTACTCATAAGCTATTCGGAGATTTGACCCGTATCTTTTGACCCGTATCTATTTGACCCGTATCTACTAATTTCTGATTCCTATTTTCTATCTTTAGTGCTTACTTCTTTATTCTGGCAACTGTAAACCTGCCTTCACCAACACCCATCTGATCACCAGCAGTAACAGCCATCACAAATATCCGCCATTCACTTGAATCCCCCGGTGCTTCAAAATCAAAACTAGTATTTCCATTACTTTCAGCCATAATAGATGAGTTCCAGTAGATTACAAACTTTAATCCGGAAAGATTTCCGGGCATATTTTTCATAACACTTATTACTTCATAATCACTCAGGTCACCTGTTAAGCCACTCATATTCATTTCTCCAAAAGGGCCATGAGAATTTTCGTTAAGTAAATACTGGATCTCATCAAACTCCCAAGGATACCGCCATCCATTAAAGGTATCAAACAAATTGGAATTTATCACCCCGGAATTAATACCCGAATAGAGACCTTTAAATTGCTTTAAAAAATCTCTCCCTTTCTGTATAAGTTGAAGACTTTTTTCATTCAGAACAATCGTTGCCAATTCAACCGGTTTATTACTTAAAGGATCATTGCTTTTTAAATGCAGATCAACCCTTACCCTCTCACCCGGTTCATATATCTCTTTTGACGTTTTAACATCAATATCCAGGTTATTACTTATACCATCAACAAATGTTTTTACCTCTGCCGACTGGTAGTCCGGCTTACCGACATCTTCTGAACCATCAGCTGGTTGAGGGGCAGTTCTAGGAGACATTGCTGTAACAGAAAGATAGAATCCTGGGGCCAGATCATCTTCAATTTTAACTTGTATAACAGATGTATTGTCAAGCATCTGAACCCAGTGCCTTACAATACCATCTCTTTCGATTGAAACGAGTGCACTTGTTTTAGGATAAGGATTTTCAACAGTATACCTAGCTGTTTCACCAATTTTATAATTCAACTTATCAGGAATAATTTTTAGATTTCCCCTGTTTTTCTTGCTTGAAATTTCCAGCCCTGTTTTATTAGCATAGACGGCTATACCTGTCCTGTGTTCTCTTCCCTTTGAATCTTTGATAGTAGCTGTAACCCTGTATTCACCTGCCTTCTCCGGTACAAATGAAAATTCAAGAGGTTCTTTAGCAGATTGGATCGTATGCGTTTCAATGATTTTCATTTCTCTTAATCCACTTCTCATGCTTAAATTGACACCCGCTTTTGAATCAGAAGGTATCATATTCATTCTTTCTACCGTTACCGTGACCGGAATATTGGGAATCGGGTTTCCATCTAAATCGACAACAATTATTTCCGTTGAGAAAGGTATATTATTAAAGGTGCGCACATTTGCAGAATAAAGCCCTACAAACCGATCCCTTGAAGAATATTTTGCAGTAGCAGCACCTGATATAATTTCTCCATTGTCATTCTTGACTCTGCTTTCTACTTCAATCAATCCAAAATAGACATCTTCGTTAATATTAAAGTTTGTTACAAGGTTCCCATCTTTATCCAGTACCCCATCAGACTGGTAGAATTTTTTCTTTGTGAATTCATATCGTTTGCCAGGCCAATCAAAAAAAAAGTCCCAGGCAGGACTGTTTGATGGAAAGAGATATCGTGGATTATTCGATTTATAAAGATTAGCAGTTATATTTACCGGAACATTTACATATGGGGCAGTAGTATGTACTTTTATATTATCACCCGCCTGATACATGTTATTGTCAAGTTCTGTCTTTGTGTTAAAAGAACTAGAAGACTTATCCGCAACAAATAGTTCTACTGTAAACCCCCCTCTTTTTGAAAAAGGAGTACAAAGATAAATATTGTAAAGTCCAGAAATACCTGTTTCAGGAATACTTATCTCACCCTGCAATGTTCCGAATTCAGACAATTCAACATCTTCTTTAAAAACTATTTTTATATTCGGATCCCGTACCATTATACAGTATCCCTTTTTGGTGTCAGGAACAGGTTTATTTATATCTTTGCCCCGCACATAAATCTTATACTTAATTATGTCTCCAGGTTCGCAGACAACACGATCTGTTATACCCCATACAGTATAATCTTTCGAATCCGGCTGATACAAAGGCCAGTCTGTTATGAATGCTATATCATTTTCTTTAGTTACACGGATAAAAATATCGTAATAGAGATTCTTTTCAGGAGGGGTTTTGGGATGCATTTCCATGGTGCCAGGCAGTACTGCTATTCCATCAGGCCCGGTAAAACTTATGAAGACATCAGGATAAACATTATAAATCTCGACTTTTGCATCCTGTACAGGATCACCCGTTGCTATATCCTGTACCCAGACAATAGTTTTATTAAGGCTTTTTTTAAGATGTATATTAAAGGCAGTGACCTTAGCACTTAAATATTTAAAATTGTAATTTTCCAGAAGCCCAGAATCTACCGGGGGTTTTGTTTCTGTTACTTCAATATCTATCCGCCCTGAACGCCCGTTCAGCAGTTTGCGGACAGGGAGAGGATTCAATACATCTGTATTATCTCCCTTTTTGGGAAAAAATTCATATTCCATAGCGCTGCTTTTACCTTGCGCTGTTATCAGATCATAGGTAAATTTTATACTGTCAAGATTACTGGTAATTAAAGGCATTTCAGTGTCTGCATCTTTTTCAAGGACAGTATATCCTTTGGGATTTCTAAAAAACGGGGCAGAAAACTGGGTAGAATCTGTAAAGAACTCAATTTCAAAAGGCCTGATTAAAGTTCGTCCGAAAATATCGAAAATATTTTTGGGATCATTTTTTATTATATATTTTTTATTCGGTTTAAACCTTCGAGGAAGATTTATTTTATATTTTTCAAATACTCTGTAATTTGTTTTAAATATAGAAGAAATCGATATTAAATAGTCCTCTTCATAATCCATCTCAGTATATTTCAAACCCGGTTCAACAGAAACCTTATCAATAACCTCTTTTTTGAAAACAGGAGAAGAAAACACAAGAGAGATTTGTCTGGCAGGATCACATCTGTTTTTCTCATCATCACTTGCAAAAAAAACTTCCTTATTGTTTTTATCGTGGCACTCAATTCCCAGGAAGGTAAAAGGAGGAAAAGGCTCCAGAGTATCAATCACACGGTTTTCAACTCCTTTTTGTGAACCAAGAGAAGATTCTAACCCGGGCTGAATCATGTATTCGATTGTAGCGTTCTCAGTAAGTTCTTCCTCCGGCGAAATCAGCCATACAACCCTGTACTCATTGCTATTTTCCAGTGAAGGCTTTTCTTCTTCATTTTCAAGCTGATAGTGTGATGCAGTATATTCATTAATTTTGTAATATGCTGCGCTTTCCATCACACGCTTTTCAAACTCAGGGTCAGACTTTGCATTGACATGGGTCAGTTTTCCTTCCTGTCCTTTGATCCTGATTGCCAGATATTTTTCAACCGAATCCTTTGATACAGGTTGATTAAAGATTATCCTCATCGCTGGTTTACCAGGAGAATCCCATATTTTAAATTCTGTTTTATTTACTTTTGGGCGTTCTGTTATAAAGGTGTGCCCCATACTATTCTTCAGTATTGTTCCATCTTCTGCCTTTATACCAGGATTTACTGTTATCTCATAACTCGTAGCCGGTGAAAGGGCATTTTTCTCATCCATCATTAAGGCAAGTGTAGACGTATCAATCCAGCGCCACTGGCCTTTAACCTCGGGCTTTATTTCGATAGGTATCTCAGAAGAATCCCGCTCCATTCTGCCCACAGGAACAACCGGCCTGTTGAACTTGAATGTAATCTGCCTGGAAGCAGGCACATCCTCACCAGTTGGTGTAATGCTGATTATTTCAAGAGGTTTGGGTTCATTATCCTGGTCTGAATTACCCGCAGCATTTATTACATTGAAACTGAGGGCAGACACTAACATTATCAAGCACAAAACCCTTATAACTCTTGCCATGAGTCCTCCAGTACCTGTTTCAAAGAGACAAGTAAATATCCTGATTGATGCTCTTTCTGAAATGCTTTTAATGATATTTCTATATTATGAATGTGTATTGGTCAAGATAGTATCAGTAAACAATATGAAGAGCTGAAAGCTCAAAGTTCAAAGCTCAAAGTTAAAGGTTCAAAGCTTAAGTCTGCCGTCGCCGCCGAGGCTAAGCCGGGCCAGGGAAGCATTTTAGACTATAGGCTGTTAGGGAGGGCAATAAAAAAGAGGGCAGAAATCAGAAGTCAGCGATCAGTCGGCTTCATTTTTTATTCAACACCTAATGCCTCTAAATCGGCCATATCTTTTTTTCTGCCAACTGATTTTTTATTCTCAATGAATTGATAAAAATCATATATTCAACATTATGAGCGTTGAATAACTCTAGCAATTCTTTGAAGTCTTTCTGAATTTCCATTTGCTTGCATTCTCAAGAAATCTACAGCAGATATTCTTTCACCAGGTTCTTTTTCAAGCCAGTATTTAAGATCTTCCTTGATGGAATCTTCTTTTTTAAAATCCGTTTTATTAACCACTTTTTTAATCATGTAAGATTGGTCCATATGAAAATATTTTCGATCCGTTTGATCGGTATTATAAAACAAGTTTTTCCTAAAGTTAAGTATTTTGTGTATGGAGCATGGGGCGTAGATAAAAATGTGAATCTTTACCTTTTCATCCAGCTGTCTCCCGTTTTTATTATTCTAAGCAACAGCATTTACCCCAGAAGAAGCATTGACCATAAAAGGGCTGCCATGTTTTAGGAGAACAAGCGGGATGGTTTTACGTTTGATCCCATTCAGCTTCAGGAGCACCCTGATAAACCCGGTAATATCGCATATTAGATGGTGCTCATCGGTTTCAGGCATTAAAAAACCAGGCTGAAGATGTTTCAGCCTGTAAAAATATTTTTTCTTTCAACATTACTGTTGGCTTCTGTTTGAACCTGTCGGAATTTCTGACAGGTTGCCTCTTCTTTCAATTCCCCTTCATCAAATATTGAACAAGCGGGGTCTACCCTTCACATTGGAAATTTTTCAATCCACCATAGGTGGACAAGTAATTACAAAACAAAAACAACTGGATTTCCCGGTGTACCGGGATCAATGACCCGCCTTTCAGGGGAATGACGTTCGGGACCTGGGTTCACCGATCCAGACATCGCTAACCACCTTTCCATCCTCTATAACAGTAGCTACTATGGAGGACAGGCGCTGAAGCTTCCACCGTCGCATGAAGCTATGGCGGGATAAAATGGTGGTCAAAAAAGTATGTCCGGCAGGCAAGTCGGGAATGACGTTTGGTGCCTGATCAACCTTTATGCATCTCTTTAAGCATCTGGCACAATTCATCCCCGAACAGTTCCATCTGCCAGTTTTTCAATATCGATTGGTTTGACAATGCTGATATATCACATGGATCAATCTGTACCAGCATCTGTATCTGGGAATTGGTGCACAAAACAGATGGCTCCAGTGCAAGCTTTTCAGCCTTTCTGTTTCTCCATTCCTTTATAAGCCTTATCTCTTTCCTGAACTCTGTCTCAATGCCCCTTGTCCCATTTTTAGGATATAAAGGAAGATTATCTTCCGGCATCCTCATGATCTCATCAATTTTTCTGAGTATATCATTCCCCATATTTTTAATCTGCATGTCAGAAAGCGAGGCAAGGTCATTTCTATTTACAGGCATCTTCTCAGCCAATTTCAATACCTGATCATTACTCAACACCTTGAAGGCAGGCCTGTCTCTAGCAATGGCCGCTTCATCCCTGAGCTTTAATATGGCCTCAAGCGCAGCAAGGTTTCTCGGCGCCAGCCTTTTTGCCCCCTTGAACTTCATATATAGGGGCTCCTCATTACCAGGTGTAAACCGCACCCTGGTTAACATATCGCACTCCTCGATAAGCCATGTGATGCGCCCCTTAATAGTCAGCTCCTTTTCAAGTATCTGGCTTAAAGGTATGAGGTAAAAGGTATCATATACGCCATAGGCAAGCATCTCTTCAGGCAAAGGTCTTTTTGACCAGTCTCTCTTCTGATATTTTTTTTCAAGTTCAACATCAAAATGCAGTTTTAACAGGCTTGCAAGACCGGTCTCACCAGCCCCAAGCAGACGCGCTGCAATCTGGGTATCAAACAGGGATGATACCTCAATCCCGAAATCACGATAAAGGGAGCGTATATCATAATCAGACCCATGCAGTATCTTTCGTATTGAGGGGTTTGAAAAGAGAGGGGCAAGGGGAGAGATGTCCTTTATTGCAAGTGTATCTATTAAAAGGTTTTTATTGATCGTGGATATCTGTAGCAGGCAGATCTTTTCCCTGTAATGGAAAAGGGAGTCTGACTCCAGGTCAACCCCTATTGCCCTCTCCTTAATAAGAGAAGATGCCTCTTCCTGAAGTGATTTAAAATCAGTAATATATTTGTATGAAATACCTTTTTTATTCAATTATTTTTTACCTTCTTCCAATATAAATCATATTAAATTTATTATAGCAAATCATAATAATGCTAATTAATTATTATTAAGTATGCGATTATAGGTTAAAAATGACACCACGGTCAAGCTGAAAGGGCATATAAAGGGTATAATCAGTTAATTTATCACAAATAAAACCCTTAAGTATTTTTTTAGTTATACCGATACTGTTGAAAGCATCAGATATGTACGGAATCTATTAATTAAGGTTAAAATGAGTCAGCCAAAAATTCTAATAATTGATGACAGTCCATTTTTCAGGAGCCAGATAGAAAATGAACTTAAATCGATTAATGGTTCGTTCTCACACGCTGAAGATGGTAGAAAAGGCCTTGATATGGCCCTGCTTGATTCATATGACCTTATTATCTCCGATATTGAGATGCCCAACATGGATGGATTTGCCCTTTGCAGCAAACTTAAGGCAAACCCTAACACAATAAGCATACCGGTTATCCTGATCAGCTCCAATGATACTGACAAATATATTGACAAGGGCTTCAAGGTTGGCGCTGACTCATACATTATAAAAACCGATCTCAAGACCAAGCTGCTCGATACAACGCTTGAGGTCTTAAAAAAATCAAAATTTCATAATAATAACAGAATTCTGGTTGTTGATGATTCATCGACAATAAGGTCAATTGTAAAGGACGCCTTTGAAAAGGCAGGGTTCCATGTAACAATCGCAGAAAATGGAAAGATGGCCCTCAAAAAGATACAGGAAGAGCCGCCTGACCTGATCCTGAGCGATATAGACATGCCTGAGATGAGCGGGATTGAACTCTGCAGCAGGGTCAGGATGGAACCTGCATTCAAGGCAATACCATTTGTGATCATGAGCGCCAATGACAACAGGGCCACCATGCGCCAGCTACTGGAAAGGGGCGTAAGCGCCTACCTGGTTAAGCCATTCAACATGGAACAGATGGTTATAACTATTGAAAAACTGCTGTCAGATCAATACCTCATACTTCTCAAGGAAAAGGAGCGACTCGATTCAGAAAGGCAGTTTATGCTTTCAGGCATCACCAGCCTTATTACCGCACTTGAGGCAAGGGATCATTACACCTGCGGTCATTCACAGGCAGTAGCCGCTATTGTGGAAAAAATGGCTGTTAAAATAGGTTTGTCAATGGAGGACATTGAATCTATAAGCATTGCCGGAAAGCTGCATGACCTTGGAAAGATAGGGGTACCGGACTCTGTTCTTTTAAAACCCGGCAGGCTCACTGATGATGAATTCAACCTGGTAAAGGAACACCCCCTTGTTGGTGTAAATATCCTTGGCAATATCACAAGCCTTGCAAGGGTAATACCCGCAATAAGGCACCATCATGAGAGGTTTGACGGCAAAGGATACCCAGACGGCATAAAAGGCAGTTCTATCCCGATATGGGCAAGGATAATGGCAGTGGCGGATACATACCATGCCCTTACCTCAGACCGCCCCTACAGGGATGGCATGCCCCTGCAAAAGGCAATGGATATAATCCTTACTGCAAAAGGGACCCAGCTCTGCCCTGACTGTGTGGATGTTTTTGTTGAGCTTATAAGCGAAATATCCCCTAAAAATCTTATTGCCTAATAACGAATAATAAAATAATTATCAACCTGTTATCACATTACAGGCATTGATCTATGGATTACAGGTTAAAACGATATCAAAAGGAATTCCCATTCAGCTATGCGGAGGGGGTCTATAGCTGTATAGAGCTGCTTGATGCACATCCCGAACATGCGACCCGTGTTTTATTATCATCATCTGGAGAAAGGAACAGCGGGGTCACACAGATAATCAAGATCTGCAGGAATCATTCTATACCCTTTGAGATCAATGACAGGCTTATAGAGAGGATCTGCCGTAATGGAAAACATCTTGCAGTAGGTGTATTTAACAAATACCTCTCTACTATTGAACCTGATAAAAACCACATGGTGCTTGTAAACCCCTCTGACATGGGTAACACAGGCACCATTGCCAGAACAATGGTCGGCTTCGGGATGGTTAACCTGGCATTGATAAGGCCTGCCCTTGATTATTTTGATCCAAAGGTCATACGCGCCTCAATGGGTTCAATTTTACGCCTCAATATTGCCTATTTTGATACCCTTCAGGATTACCAAAAGGCATTCAATAATAATCTCTACCTTTTCAGGACAGGTGAAAAGAGCAGCATCAGGGAGGCCAGCTTTATCTGGCCCTATAGCCTTGTATTCGGGAATGAAAGCTCAGGCCTGCCTGATGATATTGATGTACAGGGAACAACCATATCTATCCCGCAGGATAATAGAATAGATTCGCTTAATCTTTCTGTTGCAGCGGGTATTGCCCTTTATGAGAGTTGTAGAGAGGGATTTTAAAAGGGTTTAAACCATTTTGTTCCTACTTCCATAAATACGGCTTAAAAAATGGTGCTATAAGGCCCATATATATGTTTTTAAAAAATGAAAGGTTTTATCTTATGGTCGAAATGACAAGGATAGGTACAGGCGTAAATCAGCTTGACAGGATTTTGGGCGGCCTGTTTGTTGGCGATAATGTGGTGTGGTATGATGATGCAGGAAGCCTTGCATATGCATTCTGCCTCCATTTCATGAAGGAATCTGAATCACAGGATAAATATATAATATATGTAAGCTTTGACAGGTCTCCCAAAAATCTTCTCGATAAACTTGATACCCTGGCTGACTATGAAAAACTTACCATACTGGACTGCTTTACCCATGGGAAGGGTGAGGGCTCTGAGGTTTTTTTACGATTCTATAAAGAAAATATGCCTGAGGTTAAGTGCAGGATCATCCCGGTAAAAGCACCTAAAAAGGTGGAAGAGGTAATGAATGCCTTTTATGGCATACATGCAGAGATGATAGGCGATGTGCGCTTTATGTTTGAGAGCATAACAGGGATGCAGGAGCTCTGGGGTGGAGAAGATTCAATACTCACCTTTTATTCCCATTCATGCCCGAGATTATATGAACTGAATACAATAGCATACTGGATCATGGAAAAGGAGGCCCATTCCCCGCGCCTAAGGGCCAGCATAAATCAGATAGCGCAGGTAGCGATTGATCTTTCAGTAAAAAGGGGTAAGACATCACTGACTGTCCTTAAGGCAGAAAAGAGGGATTCAAGCACACTCAACAGGCCCTATGGCTACTGGACAAGAGATTTAAATATCCTGTTTGATTCTGAAAAAAGACCGACTGCCAGTATTGATATGGGGATGAGGCTCAAGGAACTCAGGATTAAGCGCGGATTATCCCAGACTGAACTGGCAAAACTAATTGGTGTTACACCCAGCACTATTTCGCAGATAGAAAGCAACCTCATATACCCCTCTGTGCCGGCGTTATTAAAAATGGCAGAAATGCTTAACATTGATGTCAGCGCATTTTTTCAGGGAGGAGGTGAAGGCAGGCCTAAAAATGTCTTCACCAGCTCTGATGCATCCGATATAAGGTTTGGTGAACTCGCTGAAAATATTATATCAGGGAAGCTCCTCACGCCCCTTGATTTTTATGCAAAGGCTGAGCCTTACATTATTGAGATAGGGCCAGGAAAAAATTTCCCTGGCCATTTTTTTATTCATAAGGGTGATGAGATAGGTTATCTAATATCTGGAGAGCTACAGATGAACCTGGATAAAACCTCATGTACTGCACGTGCAGGTGATCTTATATACCTGGCAAATGATATCCCTGCAAGCTGGAAAAACACAGGCCCAGAGGTGGCAAGGCTTCTCTGGGTTAAGATAATATAATTTAGTGTCAGCCCAGAAGAATCTTTTTTGCTGTCTCATCGTTGATATCTGAAACATGAGGAATCCCTGTTTCCCTCTCAGTCTCCCTGTTTGCAGAAAAGAGATCTTCCCTGCTTATTCTATCCAGTGAGAATTTCCTGGCGCCGGCCATGAGCTGCTGTAACCCGCATGAAAGTTTGTCGGCAAGGGTGTAGAAGGCAATTGCGCCATACGGGATATTCTTCATCTCCTTTTTACCCACCTTGTTCATGACATCAAAATAGGAGGCGAATATCTCTTCTGCCTTTTCTCCTATGCTGCTGACTGTTCTGGGCAGGCTATCCCAGTTGCCGTTTAATGCCTCTTTTTTTGCAGGCACAAGGGCGCCCTCAATATTGGAGCCTACAAAACCCGGTATCATGACTGCCCTACCCATGCAGACCATTTTTGTGTATGGAGCGCCAAGGGCCAGGGCCTTGAATATGCTGTCTTCAAGCGCAAAACCACCGGCAAAAGACATATCAACAACCTTTTCACCCTTTGCTGCAAGTAAACTTGCATATTCATATGCCTTTGCATGCAGGAATATGGAGGGGACACCCCAGCTCTGCATCATATTCCACGGGCTCATGCCTGTACCGCCGCCTGAGCCGTCAATGGTTAAGAGATCACACTTTGCATCACTGGCAAACTTTATTGCCATCGCAAGCTCTTCCATGCCGTATGAACCGGTCTTAAGGGTGATTCTCTTAAAACCAATGCTTCTCAGGTAATCGACAGAATCCATAAAATCCTTTCTTACCTGATCTGCTGTATCAAGGTTTGTACCGCCAAGCCTGCTGTGACGGGCAAAGGATTTTATTGAACCCTCTTTGAATGCCTGTTGTACCTCAGGCCTTGACGGGTCAGGATCAACTACATAACCACGATCCTTCAGGAACAGGGCATATTCAAGGCTTGTTACCTGGATCTCCCCGCCTATACATTTTGCACCCTGGCCCCATTTAAGTTCTATTATGCATTTGTTGCCATACTTATCTATTATAAATTCTGCGACGCCATTTCTTGTATCTTCAACATTCATCTGCACTATAATAGCGCCATATCCCTCATGATACCTTAAGTAGGTATCTATCCTTCTTTCAAGCTCTGGGGCCCCTGTTATCCTGCCCTTCCTTGTTTTACCCTTGCCGATCTTTGATTTAAGGTCAACACCGACTACGTTTTCTCCAATAACAACAGGTATACCAACAAGCGATCCGCCAATAGCAAAAGAATCCCAGTATTTTGCAGCTATAAATGTTGACCCCAGGGCGCCTGTCATTAAAGGCACTTTTACCTTGGTTTTCATCTCATTGCCAAACTCTGTTGAAAGGTCAACATTCGGGAATATGCAGTCATCAGGGTCATTTGAAAGACCCGATTTAAGGCCATGAGCTCCATAGGCATAACCCTGAATACGGAGTGCATTATAGTTTACCCCAACAGCTGTTGTATTATTGGCGCCAGCAGTTACAGTGCCAAAATCCCTTGGGTATAAAAGTTTACGTCCAACCAGACTTGCAAGCCATGTTTCGCATTTTCCCTGGCAATCTGCCCTGCAAAGTGTACAAAGCCCTGATTCAGCGGGGTTACCTCTGTTTACTGTTCCCAGAACATCATTGCTTTTATCAAATCTCATTGTTAATACCTCCAGTTAAATAATTTTTTAAGGCCCTTTCCCTTAATGAAAAAGATGGTTTTAAACCAAAAAAAAAGACGCCTCTCCGAAATTGGAGTAGACGTCTTTGTCATCATTTTAAAATTTACACGCCGTTGTGTAACTAAATTATCTCTATTTTTAGTTTTACTAAAATAAAATGTCAATAGTAATAATTTAAAATTTGCAAATATTTAGTATTACTAAAAAATGAGAGTAAGAGAAAGAGCAAGAGTAAGAGAATATTACCCCAAATCCTCTGAAAGCAGTATTGCCTCGGCCACCTGCCTCATGGATTTGCGTGTATTCATGCTCTGTTTCTGTATCCACCTGAAGGCATCGTTTCCGCTGATATTCTTCCTGATCATGATAATCTCTTTAGCCTTTTCAACCAGTTTTCTGGTCTCAAGCTCCTCCTGTATCACCTTTGATTTTACCATCAGTTCAGTGTTCATGATGGCAACTGCCGCCTGGTTTGCGACCGCGGTAATAAGATTAATCTCAGGTTCTGTAAAATCATGCGGAACAGATGTAAAACAGTTTAAAACACCTATAACCTCCCCCTTTTTAGCCTGAAGCGGCACACTCAGCATGGAAACAAGGCCCAGTTTTTTTGCCATCTCCTTTTCCTTGAACCTCGGTTCGGTAATGACCTCCTTGAGTATAAGGGGTTTGTTATTGGCTACCACATAACCCACAACACCTTCATTGAAGTCAAGAGACCTGTCCTGCACATAATCAGGGTCAATAGCCTGTGTGGCTTTAAGGCGTATCTTTTTGGGATTGGTTGAATTGTCAACAAGCCACAGGGAGCAGATTTCAAGCCCTGTAACCTTTGCTGTAACCATAACTATAAGCTTAAGTATCTCTTCTATATAAAGATCTGAAGTTATAGCGCTGCTGATATCGGTAAGCGCCTTTATATATTTATTATAATCTATCGAAGATATGTCATCCAACTCTTAATATCCTCCCGGATAAATTAATTGATAATATGAACACCATTTTCCAACCTTTCCAAATGAAAAAGAAATTAGAACAAATAGGGGATGATTTCAAGAGTAATCGTAATCATTTTTGATACTTGACACCCGGTTTTTATCCTCATATATTACTTGCAAAGGTTTACCTCATTATTTATTTCAGAAATGGCAGCATTGTTACACAATCTCACATCTCTGAGTTTAAGGATGGCTAAATTCTCATCATAGCAAAAGGTATTCAAAATAAAAAATGGTAAAAAATCATGCCGGCACTGATATGTTTAATTATGATAAATCCCGGCAAAAAAAAAGGAAATAATTATTATGTCACAGCTAAAACCAGATATGAAAATAAAAATCCTGAAATTTATGTGGGTCTACTTCCCGTGGATGCTGGTCATACTTCTGCTTATAATTGGCGGATGTACAGGCGCCATGCTGGCATCCAAAAAACAGCGGCTTGATTATGAGAAAAAGAATGCAATCAAAGAAGAGTCACCCGCTGTAAAAGTAGTAGCCCTGCATATTGAACCAAGGGAATTCAAAGACAGGATCAATCTTCCTGCAACAATTGAATCAGATGAAAATCTCTGGGTAAAATCAGAGGTTTCAGGCCTTGTGGTTCAAAAACTGGTTGATAAAGGCCAGTTTATTAGCAGAGGCCAGACACTCGTAAAACTGGATGACAGGGATTACCAGCTTAGGATTGACAGTATTGAGGCAAATTACAGGCTTGCCCTTATTGATCACAAACGTATTTCTGAACTGGCTGAAAAAAAGATCGCTGCCATTACTGATCTGGATAAAATAGATGCACAGCTCAAGGCACTGGAGTCCCAGCTTAATGAGGCAAAGCTTGCCCTGGAGAGGACAAGAATAAAGGCCCCTATAAACGGAAGACTTAATGAGATAGAGGCAAAAGTTGGCGACTGGCTTGGAGTTGATAAACCTGTTGCACAGATCCTTCAGATGGGCAGTGTAAAGGTTACAGTGGGTATTCCTGAGAGCGATGTGGCCGCAGTTTTTGATCTGAAAGAGGCTGATGTGACTATTGAGGCCCTTGACAACATTACAGTAAAAGGTAAAAAGATATTCCTCTCCAGAAATCCCGGTACCATGGCAAGGCTCTATAACCTTGAGCTGGCTGTTCAAAACCCTGATGGAAGGATATTGCCTGGCATGTTTGCGCGGGTGGACATCGTTAAAAGGAGCTTTAGCGATGCCATTGTCATACCCCTCTATGCTGTAATAACACAGCAGAATGAACGGTTCGTCTACATAGAAAAAAATGGAAAAGTTGAAAAGCGTATTATAGAGCTAGGGTTGCTCTCTGACTGGGAAATACAGGTAACAAAGGGACTCATGCCTGGTGACAATGTGATTATAGTAGGTCACAGGGTGCTGGATACAGGGCAGAGGGTTGATATCATAAGAACAGTAAAAGACCCCAGGGAGATCTTGAATTCATGACATCAATAACTGATATTGCCGTAAAGAAAAGCACTGCTGTCATAGTTCTGGTAATATGCCTGGCTATTGCCGGCATTGTCTCCTACTATTCCATGCCAAGGGAGTCAGCCCCTGATATCTCCATACCATATGTATTTGTGAGCACAGCTTATCCGGGGGTTGCACCTCTTGATATTGAACAGTCTATTACCATACCAATAGAAAAGAAGCTGAAGGGGCTGGAAGGTATAAAAAATATAACCTCATCAAGCGTCGAAGGGGTAAGTTCGATTGTAATCGAGTTTGTAACCGGAACGGACATAGACCAGGTTGTTACAAAGACCAAGGATAAGGTTGACATGGCAAAGGGAGAGTTGCCCTCTGATCTTGAGGATGACCCTGTTGTAAGCGAGATAAACATTTCCGAAATGCCCATACTCGTGCTCTCACTATCCGGCAATGTAGGGCTTGTAAGGATTAAAGATCTTGCCGATGATCTTGCTGATGAGATTGAGGCTGTTCCAGGTGTTCTTGATGCTGAGATAACTGGAGGGCTTGAGCGGGAGATAAGGGTAGAACCTGACCCTTTAAAGCTCGCCTATTATGGTCTTTCTCTTGTCAGCCTTCAGGCCGTAATTGCTGATGAAAACAGAAATACTTCAGGTGGTGGAATCAGGATGGGTGATGGCCGGTTCCAGTTGAGGGTGCCTGGTGAATTCAGGACCCCTGATGAGATATTCGGACTTGTTGTCGGAACCTATGAAGGGTATCCTGTTTATCTCAAGGATGTAGCAAAGGTTATTGACGGATACAAGGAGGAGACCGGGCGGTCTCGATTGAACGGAAAGCCTGCTGTAAATATACAGGTCAAGAAACGTACAGGTGAAAATATCATCAGAATCGCTGACAGGGTAGACGAGATTATTGCAAAACAGTCCAGACTCTGGCCAAAAGGCACGGAAGTAACCAAGCTGATGAATGAGGCCAAAGATATTCGCATGCTTGTGGAAGACCTCGAAAACAATATAATAACAGGGCTTATCTTTGTAATATTCGTGCTATTTTTTGCAATGGGAATAAGAAACGCAATTCTTGTTAGCACAGCGATTCCCCTCTCCATGTTTATATCCTTTGTAATCCTGGATATTATGGGTATTACCCTTAATATGGTTGTCTTGTTTTCACTTACCCTTTCACTCGGTATGCTTGTTGATAATGCCATTGTTATTGTAGAAAATATCTTCAGGTACATGGAGCAGGGAGTTCCGAAATTGCAGGCGGCCGTAAAAGCAACAGAGGAGGTTGCAATGCCGGTTGCCGCATCAACGGCTACTACTGTTGCGGCATTCTTTCCCCTTGCGTTCTGGCCGGGGATCATGGGCGGTTTTATGAATTATCTGCCAAAAACAGTTATTGTTACTCTCATTTCATCTCTTTTTGTTGCGCTGGTAATTAATCCTGTCCTTGCCTCCATTTTCATGAAGACTCCGCAGAATAGCAATTCAGTTAAAAAGAGCGCTGAAGAGGTTGAAAAGGCTGGTGAAGCACCCATTGAGGTCAAAGGGCCTATACTGAGGGCTTACAAAAGGTTGCTTGAAGGCTCCCTTGACAACCGGACCCCGGTGCTCCTGATCTCTTTTTTAATTGTTTGCCTGCTTGTAATGTTATGGGTATACAGGGTCGGGCTTGAAAAATCAGTGGAATTCTTCCCCAGCATTGAACCTGAAAATGTATATATCAATATCAAGATGCCTGAAGGGGCAGACCTGGATTATGCTGACAGGGTTGCGAGGGATATAGAGCTAGCAATATGCAGAGGGGCTGACTATCTGCCCTCACCGGGTGAAGAGCCTACTGATTGCTATAATAAGATAGATAACACCAGAAAACGCACTTTAAGAAGCGGTGTGGAGGTGATGGGTATTACTGATCTCCCTGATATTCAATATATAAATTCACGAGCTGTCTCTGTGCAGGGAGGCGCATCTCTTTTTGAAGAAAACTCCCCGAATCGAATTGGCGTGCAGCTTTATGAACTTAAGGAAAGAACCCGCTCATCATATGAAAATATCGAGCAGATCAGGGAAAGGATCAGGAATGTAACAGGTGGAGAGATAACCTTTTCCGAAGAAGAGCAGGGTCCTCCAACAGGCAGCGCGATAAACATAGAAATATCCGGTGAAAATACCGACATACTTGGAGGTTACGCCCGTGAGATAAGAAATATCTTAGAAAAGATGCCCTATGTATATGATGTGCGGGATGACTATGTATCAGGCTCCCCCACAATAAAGGTCAATGTAGACAGGCAGAAGGCAGCAATACTTGGTCTTTCAACAAACACAATAGGCTTTGTATTAAAGGTTGCCTATAACGGTATGAAGGTCTCCACATTTCGTGAAAACAATGAAGATTATGATATCACCATACAGCTTGGAGATGATGCCAGAAAGAAGACCGATATATTAAGGGAATTGCTCATACCGACAACTCAGGGTCTTATCCCCTTAAGCACAATAGCCAAATTTGAGGTTACCGGAGGTCTGGGGCAGATAAACAGGAAGAATGATGAGCGCATAGTCACAGTTAAGGCAAATGTTGATGAAGACAAGATACCTGGTGCAGTTGTAAGGCGCGAGGCAGAGAAATACCTTGAAAAGTTTGATCTACCTCCAGGGTATAACATAAAATTTACAGGTGAAGAGGATATGCAGAAGGAGGCAGAGGAATTCCTTACCAAGGCCTTTGCTGTGGCTATATTTCTTGTTGTTATAATCCTTGTAGCCATGTTCAATTCGCTGATGCAGGTTACTATCATTATGATTTCTGTCGTCCTTTCACTTGGGGGGGTCTTCTTTGGCCTTACTATTATGGATTACCCATTTGGAATAATCATGACAGGCGTCGGGGTGATATCCCTTGTAGGTGTTGTGGTTAATAATGCCATTGTTCTGATAGATTATACCAACAGGCTTTGTAAAAAAGGCATGGGCATCAGGGATGCAATAATAGCAGCAGGATGCACAAGGCTCAGGCCTGTTCTCCTTACGGCAGTAACCACCATTCTGGGCCTAATTCCGATGGTAACTGGAGTATCATACGATTTTCACCGTATGGAGATTGCATGGATGAGTGAATCAAGCCAGTGGTGGACATCTATGGCGATCGCTGTTATCTTTGGTCTGGCTATTGCCACGGTGCTGACACTGGTAGTGGTTCCTGTCCTCTATTCAACAGTGTATTCCTCTACACTGGCCTGGGAAAGATTTATTAAAAGGATCAGAAAGGCCTACTGGGCCCCATTTTACAGGCTTACAGGGACAAAACCTGACGACCAGTCATTAGAAATTTAGCGTTTTTTAAAAAGACAGCAATCTGTTTACAATTGCTGTCTTTTCTATATGGTAATCAAATATGGAAGCAGTCCTCAAAAAAGAAAATATAACCATTATACTCATTGATACACAGATACCGGAAAATATCGGTGCTGCAGCGCGTGCCATGAATAATATGGGGATAGAGAGGCTGATCCTTGTTAATCCAAAGTGGATTGACAGAGGTAGGATGCTCAAATCCGGGACTATTCATTCTGAGCGGATAATAGACAATATAGAGATAATTAATGACTTGAAGGAGGCAATAGGAAGGTTTGGATATATTGTCGGGACAACTGCCCGGCTTGGCACACACAGACCGGCGATGGCCGCGCCTGAAAGCCTGGCAGAAAAATTAGTTGATATCTCACAGAATAATGAAGTTGCAATATTATTCGGCCCTGAGGATAAAGGGCTCTCAAATGAACATCTTCAATACTGCCACACAATTACCACCATCCCCACATCGGAGTTTTCATCATTGAATCTTGCACAGGCAGTCCTGATTGTCTGCTATGAAATTTTCAAGGCATCAATAATACATACTGACTCAAGCATTCCAAGGCTTGCCAACAGTTTTGAACTTGAGGGGATGTATGCCCATCTGAGTGGTATACTCACAAAGATAGGCTATCTGAATCCCCAGAACCCTGATCTATGGATGCTCTACGTAAGGAGGTTTTTTTCAAGAATGCAGTTACGTGCAAGAGAGGTGCGTCTGATCAGGGGTATATGCCGCCAGATAGACTGGTATACTGATAAAA
Organism: Desulfatiglans sp.; assembly: GCA_012513605.1. Taxonomy (NCBI): domain Bacteria; kingdom Pseudomonadati; phylum Thermodesulfobacteriota; class Desulfobacteria; order Desulfatiglandales; family Desulfatiglandaceae; genus Desulfatiglans; species Desulfatiglans sp. The sequence goes on from JAAZBV010000085.1 coordinate 71,254, forward strand.
GGTTAAAAGATATAAAAGGATCTGATGAGTAAAACCAGGGGATGCAGGTTAAAAGATTATCCATAAAACACTTTAACCTTTTGCCTCCATACCCAATTTCTCAATTAAAGGGAAATATGAGTAATTATATTACGAATTTTGTCAGGGGTTGGTTAACTTGTGTTCTCGCTTTAGTGTTGTTTTTTGCAGCAGGTAATGCATATGTGGAACATGGGGTTATGTGCCCTGATCAGGCCTAAAAAGGCATGGGACGTGTGAATTGTCTTGAGCCAGTATTGCCTGACCATCTTCATTGAAGCTATTATGGGCGCAGAAATACCTTAAGAGTGACTATTCTATTTACCTGATTCACTCAGTTTCTCGCTGATTATTGCCCCTTTGTCAGGAGGCATCATGGCCAGGATACCTCCGGCCTCCTTGCCTTTCATATTACCCAGTATACGCACAACCGTATCAATCTGGAGTCTGTCCAGTATATCTGCTGCCTTTTTTGCCTCCATTGAGCTATAGAGTTTTACAAGATGGGCAATCTTGGCATCCTGCATTACCTTTTCTCTCTCTGCCAGGCTTTTTGAATATGCGGTAAGGGTGTTCTGGAGTTCATTAAGTTCAGCCATCCTGGAATCTATCTCTTCCCTTAAGGGCATCAGCTCAGTTTCCATCTTTTTAAGCTCTGCTTCTTTTTGCATAAGCTCTTTTTCCTTTTTACGAAGGCTCTGTTCCAGCGTTTCAAGCTTTCTGTCATCATCCTTTTTAACCTCTGGTAAAATCTCCTGGGCCATGACAATATTAGCGTTTGCAATGGATAAAGGTGAATTTGTGAGGAAAAAACCACTTATCACAATCTTGACACCAAGCAGGACAAAAAAGAGCGTAAGTGTAGTTATGTAAAAATTTTTTTTCAGAGAAAATCCTTTCCGTGTCTTATTATCGCTGCTTCGTTTATTTCCTTCAATTCCAGTTGATTCTGATCGTGAAGCCATTTTTCCATATCCCTTTCTTTTAACTTTTCAAAAACCTTATATTCCTTTGTTTTTTCAAGCAGATTTTTTCTCTTTTGAATCAGGGCCTGCTCTGCCCTGATCCTTTCCATTTTTTTGATCTCAATCTGTATAAGAAGCGCATTTATAAATTCAGAACAATTTATAATATCATCTGATGACATGGTTTCACGCATACGCTTTTCGAGGTCATCATTTGCCTTTCCTGTTTCACCATTCAGGGCGTCTATTTTTTCATCAATCTCCCTCACCCTGTTTTGCGCCCTTGCAAATTCAATGGCTGCCTTTTCCTTCAGGTGGCCCCTGTATGATAGCAGGGATTCGTATCTGAATTTGAATTTCAATTAATAAAGCTCGCTATAAAACCTTGTTCAGCCATTAAACTATCAGTTCCCTTTTGATAAAAGCTTTGTCATCTGAACAACAGATGTCTCTATTGTGCTTCCTTCATTTACATCCTGCCTTAAAAAGCCGTTAAGAGCCTCTATCATTTCAAGGGCATAGTCGGTGTTTTTGTTGTTACCCCTTTCATATGCGCCAAGGTTAACCAGGTCTTCTATCTTTGCATAGTCTGAGAGGATCCTTCTGAATTTATATGACAGAGCAAGATGGTCCCTGTTTACCACATCGCTCATCAACCTGCTTATACTTGAAAGCACATTAACAGCAGGGTAATGTCCTTTTGATGCAAGTGATCTGTCCAGCACAATATGCCCGTCGACAATGGACCTTACAGCATCCGCTATAGGCTCGTTCATATCATCACCCTCCACAAGAACAGTATATATGCCTGTTATAGAGCCCTTTCCTGAGTTTGTGCCGGCCCTCTCAAGAAGCTTTGGAAGATGTGAAAAGGTGCTTGGAGGATATGCCTTGCTTGTAGGCGGTTCACCTGCTGAAAGGCCTATCTCCCTTACCGCCATTGCAAATCGTGTTACCGAATCCATCATAAGCAGCACATCCCTGTTTTTTTCCCTGAAGTATTCTGCAACTGCTGCTGCAAGGTATGCCCCTCTCATCCTTATAAGAGGCGATGTGTCTGATGTTGCGGCTATAACCACAGATCTCTTCAAGCCTTCAACGCCAAGATCGCGTTCAATAAACTCCTTGACCTCTCTGCCCCTTTCCCCTATGAGGCCGATCACATTTACATCTGCCTTTGTAAATTTTGACATCATGCCCAGAAGCTTACTCTTCCCCACGCCTGACCCTGCCATAATGGCGGCCCTCTGCCCCTTTGCAAGTGTATTGAGGCAGTCTATTGACCGCACACCCACTGTAAGTGGTTCAACTATCCTGTTTCTCATGAGAGGGTTAACCGGCTGGGAATAAAGAGGTATTGTGCTCTCTGTTTTTACAGGCTCGCCGCCATCAAGGGGGTTTCCTAGGCCGTCAAGTACCCTTCCGAGCATGTTTTTACCCACATCAATGGTTGCAGTAAAGCTCAGGGCCTTTATTGAACTGCCCGGTTCAACGCCTTCTGCCCTCTCAAGCGGCATTAAAAGGATGTTCTGATCCCTGAAGCCTATAACCTCAGCCCTGAAAGGCTCCTGTTTACCGGATGACACAATCTGACATATACCGCCTACAGGCATGGCAGGGCCGTTACCTTCAATCACATTTCCAATAACCTTTGTTACATGCCCTTCCACTGCCACAGGGCACATGGCGCTTATCCTGTCGCAATACCTGTCAAGGGCTATTTTCATTGCATGCCTCTCTTTACCATGAGGTATTCCTTGTCTATAACCTTGAGCATCTCATCCACCTGGTCATCTATTGTTGCATTAACCCTGCCGAACCCTGTCTCCAGCATGCACCCCCCCTTCCCTATTGAAGTGTCTTCCATAAGCTGGAAATTACCACCTTTTGTGAGCCTTACAAGGTCAGGAAGCATCTTTTTGACCTCTTCCATATCATCAGGGTTTATAATTATCCGCACCTTTCTCTTATCAGTAAGAAATTTTGCAGCTGATGCAATACAGTGTTTTATTACAGCACTGTTTGTCTTTGTCTCTTCGCCTATGATTTTCTTTAACATAAGCTCTACAAGCCTTAGCATCTCTCCCTCAGATTCATGAAATATCCTGATCTTTAGATCCCTGAGTTCAAGGAAAAGCGCCTCATACTGCTTCCCCATCTCCTCCAGCTTTGATTTTTCAAGGTCAAGGCCATCCTTCTGCCCCTGCGCAAAACCCTTTTCATATGCCTCTCTTTCAAGCCTTGCTATCCGTGTCTTGAAATCTTCTTTTGCTGTGGGGTCTTCCTTTTCCTCTATTTCAGGGAGATCCCATGAAATCACAGTGGATTGGTCTGCAACACAAGCATTGATCTGCGATTTTACGCCCCGTTCAGACATAATTTCATCAGCGTGAAATGATTCAATGTTGAACAGGGGTGAAAAATTATCGTCAGAGTTTTTAAACAAGGACCTCATCGCCTCCCTTGCCGCCAAGCACTATTTTCCCCTCTTCTTCTAGTCTTCTTGCAGCCTTTACAATATTGAGCTGGGCCTGCTCCACATCCTTAAGTTTTACAGGGCCCATAACCTCCATATCCTCTTTCATCATCTCTGCTGCACGCTGGCTGATATTATTGAATATCTTCTGTGTCAGATCCTCAGAACTTGTCTTGAGCGCAAGTATCAGCTCATCATTGCTGATCTCCTTCAAGAGCGCCCTTATAGAACGGTCATCAAGGCTGACAAGGTCTGCAAATACAAACATCTTCTGTCTTATCTCATCTGCCAGTTCTTCCCTTACACTCTCTATCTTGTCAAAAATATTATTTTCTGTCTGATTATCAAGATTGTTCAATATCTCAGCCGCAGCCTCAATCCCGCCCTGAGTTGCATGGGTTTCATTTCCCATATCAGAGATCATTTCATCAACAACCTCATGTATCTCTTCTATTATCTCAGAAGGCACATCATCAAGATCCGCTATTCTTATAATAACCTCACCCTGAAGATGCTCAGGGAGCGCCTTTATTATCTCTGCTGCTGTCTGATGTTTCATATTAACCAGGATAAGCGCAATGGTCTGGGGGTGTTCTGTCATGAGAAGGTTGGCAAGGACTATCGGGTTGTAATTGCTCAGCTTCTCGAATGACTTTTCATTACCCTTTGAAAGCAAATCACCAAGCAGTTCATCTGCCTTTTTGGTATCAAACGCCTTTGGCATGGTTTTCTGAAGAAAATCCCTGCCTGATAAACCCATGCTGCCGTCACCCATCTCTTTTGAAAACTCATCCATAACAACGGAGATTGTCCTTGAATCAATCTTCTTTATGGCAGCCATCTCTTCTCCAAGTACCTTGATTTCCCTGTCATCAAGGTGACGGAAGACCTGGGCCGTAAAGTTTTCACCCATTACCATCAGAAAAATTGCTGCCTTTTTCTTTCCTTCCATGAATATCCTGTTCTCCATTTAGCTTACTTCATTAAGCCAGGTTTTGATTATATCAGCAGCAATATCAGGATTTTCCTTTGTTGCCTCCAGGAGTTTTACCTTTTCAGTATATCTTGACTGTAGCTCACCCACACCGTGTACCTCATCTTGTTGAGAGCCTGAGGTAAGCGCGGTCCTTACAGATACATATTCACCTGTCTGACTTAACCACTTTTTAAACGGCTTGATGGCAACAAGAAAAAACAGCCCTACAATCAGCACATTCAGGATCGGCTTACTTGCCTTTTTAAGATATCCAATCCAACCCTCTGATACAGCTTCCGGCATCTCTTCAATGCTCTGTTTATCCATGCTGAAGGCAATATTTGATACTGTCACCTGATCGCCGCGATCGCTATTGAATCCTATTGCATTTTTAACTGAATCCTCAAAAGTCTTCATCAGCTTCTTGTCTCTTGGTTTAAACACCTTTATCGGGTTACCCCTGTCATCAGTGCCATTTTCATATGGTCCATCTATTATTACTGATGCAGAGAGTCGTTTTATCACACCAGATTCATCAATGGTCTGTCTTTCAACCTTGTTGATCTTGTAATGAAGCGTGGAGTTTTCCCTTTCAAGTACATTTGAAGATAATGTGATCCCTTCTGCACCGGTCAGCATTCCCTGGTTAAGAAGGTCGGGAGAACCCTGCGGCAGGCCTTTACCATCGGTCTCCTTTTCCTTATTTCTCTGCTCGCTGAAAATTACAGCGCTGTCAGGATCGTATTGCTCTTCGGCGGTGTTGACCCTTTTGAAATCTACATCAACCGAGACCTTTGCTACCACGTTTTTCATGCCAACAACCGGTCCCAGCATTGTTTCAATCTGCTTTTCATAGGTATCTGCAAGTTTGCGCTGATAGTCAAACTGATCAGCGCTTACATCGCTAATGCCCCTTTTATTCTGTCCCTTTGTGAGTATGCCCCCTTCCATATCAACAATAGAGACATTTTCCGGCTTAAGACCTTTTACAGAACCTGAAACAAGGTTTATGATCCCCTGAAGATGCCTCTGGTCCAGTTGCCTGCCCGGATTAAGCCTTATTACAACAGAGGCGGTTGCCGGTTGCTCTTCTTCTGCGAAAAGAGAATCGCCTGTGGTTACAATATGAACCCTGGCCTTGTCTATGGAATCAAATGACTCGATTGTCCTGGCGAGTTCACCCTGAAGCGCCTGCTGATACCTGAGCTTGAGTTCAAATTCCGTGGTGCCGAAAGTCATGTTGTCAAATATCTCAAAACCTACACTGCCTCCCGTGGGCAGTATGCCTTCAGAGGCCATGTCAAGGCGCAGCTGGTGGACTTTGTCATCAGGCACCATTACAGTTTTTCCTCCATCCTTTAACTGATATGGCACCCTGCTCTCTTTCAGTTTTTCTGTTATTTTTGAGGCATCGGTCGGGACAAGGTCACTGAATAGGACCTGGTAATCAGGCCGGTTTGTATAGGCCAGAAGTGCAATAAACCCGCCAATAACTATGCCAAAGGTTATCAGGAAGGAGATTTTCTTACCTGCTGGTATTGCCTTAAAGACCTCTATTATATTTGCCATGCCTTCTGCCATTTCAACTCCTGGTTATTAAATTTATACTTTAAATTTTGCCGAAACTAAAAACTCATCCTCATTATTTCCTGGTAGGCATCCAGTAATTTGTTTCTGATCTGCAGTAAAAACCGCATGGATATTCCGGCCTTTTCAGATGCTATCATTACGTTATGGATATCGTTATTCTTGCCAGCAGCAAAATCCCGGGTAAGCCGGTCAGACTCTTTCATCTGTGCATTAACATTTGATACAAGCTCTTTCAGCGTATTCTGAAATGACATACCGCTCTCTTCATTTTTTTTACCTATTTTTGAGGGGATCAGGAATTCTGTATTTATGTTCTGGACTTTCATGGTTTAACTCCTATCTGCCGATCTCAAGGGCCTTTGTTGCCATATCCTTGGCTGCCCTGATTGCTGAGGCATTTGCCTCATAAGCCCTGTTTGCATCAAGCATTGCCACCATCTCTTCAACCAGGTTTACATTCGGCAGGTGTACATAACCCTTATCATCAGCATCAGGATGGGTAGGGTCATAGAGCTGTTTAAATGGGGTATCAACAGGTACTATATTCTTCACTTCAACCCCATATATCTTTTTATTCATCGTATTTTGCAACCGCTCTTCAAATGTGCTATTTATTGGAACTGTCCTAAAAATGGCGGTCTTCCTTTTGTATGGGGTACCGTCTGCAGTCTTTGTGGTATTTGCATTTGCAAGGTTCATTGAAATAACATTCAACCTTGTCCTCTGTGAGGTCATACCGCTTGCAGCTATATCCATGCATTTAATTAAATCCATGTTACCTCCTTGACTCTATTACGGTCTTAAGGGATTCAAATTTCTTTGAAAGCAGTCTGGTAGACACCTCATAAAGCAGGTTATTCTGGGACATCTTGGCCATTTCGCTATCTATGTTCAGCTCGTTCGGTTTGCCATATTCCCTGATCAACTTATTGGGGTCATAAGCATCCTCAAGAATTGCCTCATTGCCTTTTATATAACCTGGTTCCAGTTTTACAGGTTTGAGGGTTGTATCATCAATCGCCTTCTGGAGCTCCTTTTCAAAGGGGATTTCCTTCATGACATACCCTGGAGTCTCTGCATTTGCAAGGTTACCAGCGATTACATTCTGCCTCGCAGCCCTGAAATCCAGGGCTTTTGCTAAAAGCCTTGAGGTGCTGTCCATAAACATATTTTTCCCGGATTTTATTGTTTCCATAATGCCTCCTGATTTCTAACAAGTATGCCTGCAAAACAGATACCAAAATCCAGCATCTTTTCTATCTGAATGTATTATACGAAAAACATTTATATTTAAAGGGTGTTACATCAGTTGTTTTTTGTTTTAGATGATGTATATCATTGTTATTATGTATATTATTTGTTTTACACCTGTAATGGGATCATATTGGACAACACTTGAATCTTTTAGACCTTATAAATGAGCGACAAAAATTACATCATATTTCTGCCTTTAAATCTGCCATTTAGCGTCGAAATATTGACGTTTATAAAATTAAAATAGCCTTTTACTGATAAATTAAAAATCCAGTGTCATTATTATTGCGATCATATCGTGCTTAATGCCTGGATTTACTTCTAAAAAGGCGGCTTTTTGCTAATGGCTTTATGTAATTGGAAAAAGAGCTGATCTATGGTTCAGGGTAGTCAGCCTCATATTCATGGAGTTTGTTTCTGAGGGTCCTGACACTGATGCCGAGTATCTTTGCTGCATGTGTCCTGTTGCCTTTATGATCATCAAGGGCCTTGATAATCATCTTTTTTTCCATCTCTCTCAGAGGCACAACCGACTGGTTTAAGTTTACACCTGATACCTGAGCCTCAGCAGGGCCTGCGATCATTTCAATATCTGAGGCGGTTATCTTTTCTGAATCAATAAGGAGAGTGCATCTCTCTATAACGTTTTCAAACTCCCTGATATTACCAGGCCATTCCATTCCTTTAAGACAGGTTATGGCATCACCTGAAAGGGACTTTTTTGAGACATTATTAAGCTGGCAGTGTTTTTCAAGAAAGAACTCAGCTAAAGGGGCAATATCATCCCTTCTTTCTCTTAATGGCGGAAGGATAAGCGGTACAACATTAAGCCTGTAAAAAAGGTCGCTTCTGAATCTCCCTTCCCTGACCTCCTCTTCAAGCTCCCTGTTGGTGGTTGCAATAACCCTTGTGTCAACCGGTATCGCGTATTGGCCTCCAACCCTGTCTATCTCTCTTTCCTGCAAAACCCTTAAGAGCTTTGCCTGAATTGATACGGCCATTTCACTTATTTCATCCAGCAAAAGTGTCCCGCCGTTTGCGAGTTCAAACTTACCCTTTTTTCTGTTCACTGCCCCTGTAAATGAGCCCTTTTCATGACCAAACAACTCGCTTTCAAGGAGATTTTCAGGAAGCGCAGCGCAGTTTACCGCAATAAATGGGCTGTCATTTCTATTGCTGTTTTCATGAATATACCTTGCAAGCACCTCTTTTCCAACGCCTGTTTCCCCCCTTATCAGCACTGTTGAACGTGAAGGAGCTACTTTTTTTGCCATCTGGAGCAGCCTTTCCATTGACGGGTGACTGGCAATAAGCCTCTTTTTTTTATAATCCTGTTTTGCCCTGCCACCCTGCTGCTGCGCAGCAGGAATATAATAATCATCAAGGGCTGCCTCAAGGATGGCCCATAATCTATCAGGAGAGAATTTACCATTAAGATAATCAAAAGCACCAAGCTTGATGGCATTAACCGCATCATCCACGTTTGATTGGATGGCTATCAGTATAACAGGAAGAAGTGGCATCCTGCCCTTTACATCCCTTAGCTGTGAAAGCGCAGATTCGGAATCACCATTGATCTGCCCCACCCAGACCCTTGGTGCGATATCATCTATCTTTTCATTTACATTAAGGTTTTTATCTGAAAGCAGCAGCTTTAACCCGCGGTCTTCGAGCCTTTTCCATATCTCTTCGGGGATAGCCACATCAGATGCTGTCCAGAGTATACTGTTTGATGAATCATTCATTAACTTCTTAATCTTCTCCCATGGATAATACTTTAAGTTGTTTTGACAATTGAATAGATCCCAGTTTAAGCTGGGCCCTCTGCTGCAGTATTGAGTCCTCGCCTCCTTCTGAGATATCCCCGAGCAGGGTCTCTGCCTTACTGTTATCACCTGTCTTTATATAGCCCATTGCCTGCCTGAACCTGATCTCCCAGTAATCCTGGTTGTCAGAGTCATAACCCAGGTCAAACCCCTTTTCAAATGCCTTTACCGCCTGTAAATATTTACCCTCAGCATGAAGGACATTACCCAGCTCTATGTATGATCTGGGCAACAACTCCTGACTGCCTTTATTATCAAGGGCAATATTTATGCTGTTTACAAGGGCATTTCTTGCCTCATTATACTGTTTTCGCCCCTTGAAGTTAATGCCCAGATTCAGATATGCCTTTGCCATATCATGGGGTGGAAGGGTATTGCTGTTTTTTATAATCTGGTTGTAGATATCCTCTGCCTCTTTATTTCTGCCCTTAAGCTGATACATATCAGCAAGACGCATATTGACCATTTGCAGATCATTTTGCTCTATTTTTTCCTTTTTTGCCTTTTCTAGAAAGGTTATTGCCCGGTCTGTATCGTTCATGGAGATATAGCTGTCTGCCAGCCCCAGCATAAAATTGCCTCTTGAATCTATATCTATATCATGGGCATTTATCTGATTATAGACCCTGACAGCCTCATCATTGCGTCCAAGCTTCCTGTAACCCTCAGCCACCTTTACAAGCGCCTCAGGGTTGATCTTATCTGTAATATCTTCCCTGTTTTCATCATAGACAAAGATGAGATCATTATACATCCCTGCATCTTTAAGCCTTTCGATCTCCTTCTCTACAGAGCGTAAATAGAGCCGCTTGGCATCCTTTCGCGTCTCTGTCTGGATAGGTTTAAGGGCAATCTCTTTAATGGTTTTAATGGTTTCAGCATATTCTTTATTTTCAAACAGCTGATAGCCCTTTTCGAGCTGGGCAATCTCGCTGATAGTCTCATCAGTAGATGTCTTGCCTACCTCATCCAGCATGGCGATATCAGAGAAATATTCTGCAAGCCTTAGTTTTGAGATAGATGCCCCTTCAGAACCGGGGTAATAATCAACAACCATTCTGTAATATTTTTCAGCCTCTTTATCATTCTCCTCATTATGATATGTATCACCTATGCGGGATAAAAGCAGATCAAGGCTCTCCTGTTGCCCCCCTAAATTGACTGCCCTGAACAGATGCTCCCTTGCCTCACTGTATTTTTTCAGATAGATATAGTTCTTTGCATTGAGAAGAATGGAATCAGGATATTCAAGAAACAGACCGGGATACATGGTCTCAATCTCATTCAGCTTCTTTTCAGCCTCCTGGTAAAGGCCAACCTTATGATAATAATTACCTATCCAAAGGTTTGCCTCCATCGCATATTTTGTGTCACTATACTGGTCCAGAATGGTTTTAAAATCCTTTATAGCCTTTTCTGTCTGATCGATCTGTAAAAATATCTTACCTCTTGTAAGATAGGCAAGGGGTGTTAACTCAGGGATATCGCGGCTTATGACAATGCTCAGATAACCCAGGGCCTGGTATCCATTGTCCATTTCAGAGGCAACTATGGCCATCCTGATATAGGCAGGCGGGACATATTTTGATTTTTCAAAGTTTTCAACAGCAAATGTGTATGCCCTGATAACCTTTTCACCAATGCCTTTATCGCCCTTTTCCCACTGGTCAAAATAGAAATCGCCGCGCCAGAATGCGATCGCTTCACGCAAAATAGATTTTGGAAATTCATTTAGAAACTGGTTGGCAAGTGTAATGCCCATGCCATAATCGCTTATCTCCTTTGCCTGCCTTATGCGTCCAAGCAGGAATGCCTCTCCAGGGCTTAATTTATCGACATTAACAGTTATATCAGCGCTGGCGGTCAGGGTTTCTTTTAATGTGGGTTTAATATCAGCAGTGATATGGGGCACTGATACCTTCTCATTGGCGGTACTGTTTTTGATGTTGTTCATTGCCACATTTTTATCTATCTTCATGCGCACAATATTCCTGAACTCATTTTTTTCAGGATCATTAATATTGTATTTTGCAGGGGTATCTTTCTTTTCTGTATTATTATCGGATGATAATCTTACCAGTATCTCTTCAGGTCTTTCTGCCATATCCAGCACAAATCTGTTACCTACTGGTATCCATGATATCCCTGTCTGGTCAGGGGCTGAATTGAGGTCAAGTCGAACTGAAGTGGATTTGTCATTTATTTCAGAGACAATGGCGCTGTTTAACCACTTGTCTGAACTGTAATTTCTGGTTTTAACTCTTTCAGATGTGGCATCAATAAAAAGCATCAGGGCATTTGTCTCAGAGTATTCTATCCTCCATCGCGGTCTTTCTAATGTACCAATAACCATCCTTGCTGCATTTTCCTTAAATCCGAACCTGATATCTTTTATTACTGTCCCTGTGTTTGCATTACCGGTATTTTCTGTATCATCAGCAGATTCTATGTTTACCAGAAAAACAGACCTTTCATTTATCCAGCCGCATGTGACCCGGCCATGATATATATCTGTTGTAAGAACGAAATCGGTTTTGGTTTTATCTGCTGCGCTATCGAGGTGAATATAAGGGTTATTTACCAGGCTGGCACCAAACCCTTCCGGTTTATCAGTATCTTTAAAAGAGAGGGAAAGCCAGCCGTTCCCTGAATCACCCAGCGAATAAAAAGGTTTTTTTGCAAGTTTGAACGTATATAAAAATGAGCTCTCCTTTTTAACAGCCTCAAGATCAGAAAGCTTGTTTTTTATGGCCTCGGCCCCGGTCAGACCATGTTGACCAGGAAAAAGCGTAATTATTCCTGCTATAAAAAAATATTTTAATTTGCTCATTTCTTATTCTTGTCTGCTATAGTTTTAAGAAGGTAGATAATCTCTTCCTGCTGCCTGATGATCTGAAGGTTTGTTTCCACCATAAACCTTGATGATACTGATATTTCACGCAGATATTCAGTATCCTTATCGTTGCTGTAGGTAGTTACCCTGTCATCTCTCAAGGATTCATAGAATTCTTTATTTAGCCTGAGGTACACACCATCAGGTATTTTTTTATTTGAGACTGAATCATCTTCTGCAATGCAGTAGAGAGCAATCCCTGAGGCAGTAATGAAAATTAACACTGAGATATATATGACCTTTTTTATTCTGTTATTCATTTTTTATGTCCCTGTGAAAGATCTTTCATATAGTGCTCAATAGCACAACCTATGCCATCCGGTTTTTTTACCGGCAAATAACCCAACTGTTAATATAACATCTTTAATTAATTGGTAATTTATGTAAATAAAGCCATTTTCTTATCTGGCTTTTTAAAATACTCCCCATGATAATGTCAATAAATTGACATTGAGAAAATTTTCAATAGAGCAATAAGTTAAAAAAAGACAAAAATTTGTCAAAAATCTCTTTTTCATTTTCAGGCAGATGTGAAGGTATTTATGCCTGATAATATTAACTGGAACGGAAAATTTTTCATTTTATAATTATTAAGGGAACAATTTTCCTACAATGAGACCAGTGCAGAGTACCTGACATATCCGGCTGATCCATCCCACTTATGTAATTATAGTCCAATCCCACTAGCCAAATCGAAATCGAAATCCAAGTCGTACTATCTTTTACCTTCACAAATTAATGACCCTGTTTCCTGAAAACCTATTTATGGCATTATTATTGCTATTTACATATCAAGGAGAATAAAGGATGAATATAATCGATGTGCTTGAGAAGAAGAGAGACAATTTTTTTAAAATAAGGAATATCGCAACACAACAGGAAGAGCTGTTGTCTGATGATAGTCTTGATGAGTATATCTCATTATGGGAAAAAAGGGAGCAGATCACAAAGGAGATCGATTCTGATCAGAAAAAATACAGATCAGCCTTTGAAAGTGCTGATAAAAGGGAAAGAGAAATAGCAGTGTCTTTAAACAGGGAAATATCCGAGGTAATTGAATCCATAATGGATGTGGATAAAAGGGTTGAAGAGCTTGTAAGAGAAAAACGTGATCTTTTTTTATGTGATATTAAAGAATTAAAAAAGGGTCGTACCGCTGTAAAAAGTTATGAAAATAAGAAAGGGCCTGTGTATTCAAAGTTTATCAAGACTATTGGATAAATAATTTCCATCCAGGCAATTTATTAATTAAAGAATATGGAAAAAAACATTTCTGAGAATAAACAGGGGACACTTAAAGAGTTGATCAACTCCCTGATGCTGGAGATTGAAAAAAAGGATCCGGCCATGAAGGCGCATGCAACAAGGGTTGCAAACCAGTGTGTATTGTTCGCTAAGGAACTTGACCGCCCTTCAAAGGAGATAAACCAGATATATATAGCGGGGCTCCTTCATGATATTGGTATGGTTTTTATCCCGGACAACATATCATCAAGGAAAAATGGCCTCAATGAATCGGAGATGGAATTCATCAAAAAACACCCCATTCTTTCTGAAAAAATATTATCAAAATATGATGTTTTAAAAGAGATTTTACCAGTGATACGCCACCACCATGAGGCCATAGATGGAAGCGGATACCCTGATGGATTAAAAGATGGTGATATACCCATAGGGGCAAAAATCCTGCATATAATAAACATTTATGACAGGCTGATGACCAATGGAAATAATTCAAAGCCATCAAGTGTTGATGAGGCGCTTGATGGAATGAAAAAATTATCAGGGCATACGCTTGACACGGGATTAACCGAACGCTTTATATCCTTCATAAAACCGGATGAAACCAATCAGGATAATAGAGATATAAATTCCAATCCGGCACCTGTAAGGAAAGAACCTGAAAAGCCCCTTGATAATGAGGAGATATTAAAGGGTTCAATAAAAGATATTGTATCCGGTATAATACAAAAATTCAGGAATAATGATTTAAATCTGCCGGTATTACCTGAAGTAGTTAAAAATATCCAGGATGTTATCAATTCCCCTTCAAGCGGTGTGGACAAGCTTGCAGAGGTGATTGAAAAGGATGCAGTGATTTCTGTCAGGCTGATACATGTTGCAAATTCTGTCCTATACAGGGGCGCAGAGAAGATACATACAGTAAAACAGGCTATCCCGCGCATAGGGGCAAAGGAGACACAGAGCATTGTAGCTACAATAGCAAACAAAAGCCTTTATGAGGTCAAAGACAAAATATTTAAAAAAATGATGGAAAGGTTATGGAAACATTCCCTTGCAACCGCATTTGCCGCGAGGAGCATTGCCGGGGAATTGAGGCTAGGGGACACGGAAAAATACTATTTTATGGGCCTTGTCCATGATATCGGGAAGGTATTGATACTTAAGACCCTGGGAGATGCCCACTACAAGGATCAAACCCTGAATCTAGATGACATGATCGCTGAAGTGAGGGCTGCCCATACAGGTTTTGGCAGCTCCATATTGAGAAAATGGGGCTTTGGTGAAGACTATTGCCGGGTCTGTCTTCTTCATTCAGGTCCAAAGTTTAAACCAACTGCTGATAAGGAGATACTTGTCACCAATCTGGCAGGCAATATCGCAAAAAAGGCAGGTTTCGGTGTGACAAGCACACCTGATTCTATTAACATCTCTACCCTTTTTTCAAGGATACTGCTTGGCATTGAACCCCCTTTGGTTGATTCTATTACAGAAGATACTGCCAGGCGCATGAGTGAAACGTCAGATATTTTCCATTAGAAAACTATTATCCTCGTTTTGACTTTCAGAATTCAATACCAAGCGATGTTTTTTTTAAGACCTGTTTTCCATTATCTTCTTTATTATTGGGTGGTTACACCTATATATCATTCCTTTGATATCTTAAATCAATAAATGATAAATTTTTCATTTAAGAATACTTGATTATAATACGATACCGTATTATATTGCGCCGTATTATTTTTTGTCGAACTTAAATGGAGCTCTTTATAGAGGAAACAGCCAATGAAAGATCAAAGATACACTGACATAATAATTGGATCATTAAAGGCATGGCCGGATGAAGACAAAGATATAGTGCGAGAAGGTCTCTATCTCCTGGACCTTCACAGGGAAATAGAGATGGTTACAGATATAATCGGGTCCAAACTTGGCCTTCATGTAAGGCAGATTGAGATACTTGAAATCCTTTATAACCACCCTGATATGAGGTTAACACCTGCACAACTGGCAGATGAGGTGCACCTTACACGCTCAACCATGACAGGAAACCTCGACTCTCTTCAAAAAAAGGGGTTTATTAAAAGGGAATCCCATCCGATTGACAGAAGGATGCTGCTCATAACACTCACACAGGAAGGCATTGATTTTTGTAAAAAAACAATGCCAAAAAGATATGCGCATGTCTTAAGGGTCATGAAAGGCATGTCAGGAGATGAAAGAAAAAATCTCAGTAAAATATACTCTAAATTACTTGGCATTATCAAGGAACTGGCAGAGGAGTAAAACAATTGTTAACCAATAAAAAATCTTTACCTGAATTTTGTTATGGAATTATTATCTTCGCATTTTTGGCTGCAACTACAGGGTGTTCAACAAATTCATTAGCATTACGAAAAACAGAGCTTACTAAATTTAATGATGAAATCGCTCTGAAAACCAGCCAGGTTTTGTCAAAGGATAAAACCTATGACCTTAACTCATGTATTCAAATCGCTCTTGAAAATAACCTTGATATCAGGATTGCAGAGATAAATTCACGTCTGGCAAAATTGGATAAAAAGATCGCCTTCACCTATTTCCTTCCCCAGGTGGATATCACAGCAACCAGAACAGATACGGATAAATATCAGATGCGCTATACAGGAAGCTCCTATATGGCCATGTCTGACCAGGAGACAAGGGTAACTGTAATCAACGGTCAACTCGCCATCTTTAATCCTGAGACATGGTTTTTGTACAGCGCATATAGCAAAGGGGATGATATCCAGGGGCTAATAAACACGAGGGTTAAGCAGGGTATAAGGCTTCAGGTCACTGCCCTTTATCTTTCATGCCTGTCACTGGAATCAGCATATGCAGCAGCAGAATCAGCATCAGCGCAGGCAGAAGCCCTCTTAAAAGAGATGGAGGCCCTGCATAAAGAGGGCATGATTCTAAAAAGCGATCTTGAAAAGGCCCAGGCATTCAAAGCCATGCAGCAGAATAACCTGTCCGAGGTAAAAAGACAAAAAATATATGCAAAGGCAGAGTTGCTTGAGGCCATGGGGCTCTATCCTCTTTCCGAGATAACGCTTGGCGCCCCCCCTTCCCTTTCAATAGATGAAAGGGAGCTCTCTGAGATGATCACTACGGCGCTGCTTAACCGGCCGGAACTCATGGCCGCTGATTTAGGAATTGAGGCCAAAGGCGATTCCCTAAAGATGGCAATATCCGCCTTTCTCCCTAAAATATTTCTTATCGGTGACTTCACCAATAACAGGGACTCATTCTTAAAGTACAGTGACATCTTAACATACGGGGCATCAGGCATCCTTACCGTATTTGATGGATTTGCAAACATATATAAATATAAGGCTGCAAAACAGGAAAAGGCACAGGCAATGGTTGAACGCGAACAGGCTTGCATCAAAATAATGCTTGAGGTCATAAATGCAAAGCAGGCCTTTGATCGTGAGGCGGATAACAGAGAGCGGTTAAAACTGGAGCTTGATTCAGCAAAAAGCAGCTTAAATGAAACAATGTCATTATGGAAAGAAGGCATGGTGACTTCATCAAAAAAACTTGAGTCAGCAACATATTACACATCAATAAAAAGCAATATGGAGCTTGCAGATTACAGGTATCAGGTAGCAGCGGCTACAATGGCTGATGTTATGGGCATAACAGGAAAGGAATAGGATCGTGAAAAATTTAACAGTTTACCTTACGCTTATAGTAATAATATTACTAGGAGGCCATGCACTATTCGCCTCTGATGCTAAACAGAAATCACAGGAAAACATTGCTACAGTAGTGGTTACAAACACAAGAAAAATGATCTTTGAAGAGAGGGTGGAAACATCCGGTAATCTTGAGACCAGATATTATTCTATTGTTTCTGCACGCTCTTCCGGGATTATAGATAATATCTTTGTCAGGGAGGGCGACCAGGTGATTTCCGGAAAAACAAACCTCTTCCAGATCGACAAGATAAAATCAGCACAGTCTGTTGATATCTCAAAACATTCTGTATCGGTTGCCGAGTTTACACACAGGGCCAGGGTCTCAACAGTTAAAAGAGTAGAGGCTGATTACAACAAGGCTAAGCTTGATTATGAACGTTATCAGAGGCTTTACAAAGATAACATGGCTGTTACAAAGAATGCCCTTGAAGCTCAGGAATCACGTTACATACAGACAAAGGCGGCTTTTGATGAGGCAAATGCAATGGCTGATCTATCTGAAAAGCAGCTTGAACAGGCGCGCGCACAATACATCATAGCAGAGAAGGATTATGAAAATTCCATGGGGCTTTCTCCTATCAGCGGCTATGTAAGTAAAAGGTTCAAAGAGCCAGGCGAAATGGTATCTGCTGGCACCCCCATTGTCCAGATAGATGACCTCTCTGTTCTTGAGGTTTCAGCTTTTCTTCCTGCTGCCTATTACCAGAAGGTGATCACCGATAAAACAACCATGAAAATAACTGTTGGCAACATAGATGTGGGGGAGCTTCCGGTGGTATATAAAAGCCCTGTGATTGACAGCAGACTCAGGAATTTTGAGATCAAGACCCTCATTAAAAATCCTCCCAAAGGGGTTACCTCAGGCGATATTGCCCGCATTAAAGTTGTTCTTCAGTCGCATTCAGGTACAGGCGTACCACGTGAAACAGTGCTCAGAAAACTCGACGGTATAAAATTATTTATAACACAACAGGGAATCGCAAAAATGGTTTCTGTTGAAACAGGGATTGAAAATGACGGCTGGATTGAAATTATCTCTAAGGATATTAAACAGGGTATACCTGTAGTTACCATGGGCCAGGATCGGCTTTTTGACGGCGCTCCTGTAACGATTCTCAGGGAGGAAAAATAAATGTTTCTTTCTGATGCATCCATAAGAAGACCTGTGGCCATGGGATGCCTTATCATCGCTTTTACCATTCTCGGGTTTAATGCCGCTAGAAAGATTGGCCTGGAGCTGATGCCAAGGGCTGAGATGCCATATGTAACCATCACCACAATATACCCTGGAGCAAGCCCTTCAGAGATCGAAACCGATATTGCAAAACCCATAGAAGACCAGATGGTAACACTGGACGGGCTCAAACATGTAACCTCTACATGCATGGAAAATGTGGCACAGACAATGCTTCAATTTAACCTTGATGTTGATGTTGATATAGCGGCAACCGATGTCCGCGAAAAACTTGACCTCATAAAGGCAGACTTTCCAAAGGATGCGGAAGACCCCAAGATACTCAAGTATGATATCAATGCATCTCCGATCATCCAGATGGCTTTAACAGGGGATGTTCCAATAGATGAGTTGTATGATTACGCGGACAATGCGCTGCGTGACCGGATCACGGTTATCTCAGGTGTAGCAGATGTTACCCTTGTTGGCGGTGCTGAGAGAGAGGTTCATGTGATACTTGACAGAGAAAAACTGGCTGCAAGATCTCTTACCAGTGCCAACGTTGTCCAGGCCATAAGCCAGGGAGTAGGAATTATTCCTTCCGGTCGTATCAGGGGAAACAACATGGAATACTCTGTAAAATATGATGCAGATTATACCAACGTTGAAGAGCTTAATTATCTTGAAGTCACCAACGTGGATGGCCAGCGTTGCTATATAAAAGATATTGGTCATGTTGGGATGAGCACTGAAGAGCTGAGGCAGATGGCTGTTGTGGATGGGAGGCAATGTGTTGCTATCAAGGTCGTTAAAAAATCCGATGCAAATGCAGTAAATGTAGTAAACGGTGTAAAAGCTGCAATGGATAGTATCAGGGAACGTCTCCCCGGAGGAATGGAGCTTTTATGGATAACCGATGACGGGACATTCATCGGTGCAACCATGAGCAGCGCCTGGTCAAATGTTATTCAGGGGATAATACTCACTGCCCTGATCCTTTTTGTGTTTCTTTATAATTTCAGGGCGCTCCTCGTTGTATCAATCACCATGCCTCTTACTATAATCATCGGCATTTTCTTTATGTATTTTATGGGGTTCACCTTTAACACCCTTACACTGCTTTCAATCGGCCTTTCTGTGGGTGTTCTGGTAACAAACTCGATAGTTGTTCTTGAGGCTATTTCAACAAGGCTTGATGAAACAGGAGACCCTGTAGCATCTTCCAGGCTTGGCGCAAAAGAGACTTTTATCGCTGTTCTGGCAAGTGCAGGGACAAATGTTGTGGTGCTTTTTCCTTTATCAATAATGGGAAGCCAGGTTGGTGTTTTCATTAAATCATTTGCCCTTTCAATGGTTATAATGACACTTGTTTCTCTTTTCATATCCTTTACACTTACTCCCCTTCTCTGCTCTCTGATGTTAAAACCAAAGGATAAAAATTCAAAATCACGCCTTGCCATAATGGAAAAGGGGTGGAACAATCTTTTTGACAGGATAGTATATGGTTATGGCAAATCTTTATCTTTTCTTGAAAGGCACAAATTTGCCGGGGTTGGTGTGCTGATTCTAGTTGCATTTTTCTTTTTCAGTTCACTCTTTATTGCATCAAGGCTGGGAAGCGGGTTTGTAAGCGAGTCTGACAGGGGTGATATCTTTGTGAAGCTGGAATTTCCCACCTGGTACAACCTTAACCATACAAAAAAACGGGTCGACGACTGCGTGGAAAGACTCAAAGATCTTCCAAACCTCAGGCATGTACTCATGAGCATCGGAAAGGTCGAGGGTATGATTGGGCAGGCTTCAGAGGGTGTAAACCTTGCTCAGGTCCTGCTTAGTTTTAATGATAAGACAGAGAGAGATGAGTCTATTCATGATCTGCTCAAAGAGATACGAAGCCGCCTGGAGAATGTTCCTGATGCCATCATTGCAGCCAGTATCCCCACAATAGTGGGAGGACAGAGTACAGGTATAGAGCTTGAAATCGCAGGTGAGGACTTAAGTGTACTTGACAGCCTCGCGATCAAGGCAAAAGAACTTACAATGGATATTAACGGGATAATTGATCAGGATACCACTGTAAGAATAGGAAAACCTGAGATCAGGATCAGGCCAAACAGGGAGATAATGGCAGATATTGGCCACCCGGTAACAGGGCTTGGTATTGTAATGAGAGGGAACATTGAAGGAATTGAAGCGGGCACATATAAACGCAATGCAAGAAACTATGACATTGTTGTAAAAATGGCAGAAACAGAGGGTAAAGAACAGATAAACAATACCCTTTTACCTGGTAAAAACGCCCCTATTCTTCTGGAAAACCTGGCATATATTGAAGAAACAACAATGCCGGTACAGATAATCAGAAAGGATAAACTCAGAATTTCCAAGCTTTTTGGCAACCTTGAAGATGGGATGCCGCTGGGTACGGCTGTCAGCAGGATAACAAAAGCCCTTAATGAAAAAGGCGGATTGATGCCAGGTTACCGCTTTTCCTTTTCAGGGATGTTTGAGGTAATGGCTGAGGCACAGACCGAAATATCTGAGGCAGCGATGCTTGCAATGGTACTTGTTTTTCTTACACTGGCAGCAATCATGGAATCTTTTAAACAGCCATTTATCATACTGATTACAGTTCCGCTAGCCTTGATAGGTATCTTTTATGGTCTTTTTGCCGCAGGAAAAAGCATTGAACTCTTTGCACTTATGGGTGGTGTAATGCTCATTGGCATTGTTGTTAATAATGCGATCCTGATAATGGACCGTCTTAATGTGCTGGTTAACGAAGGTGTGCCAAGGCACCAGGCAATGGTACGGGCAGCGTGTGACAGGTTCAGGCCCATTGCAATGATTACACTTGCCGCCGTGCTGGGTATGCTCCCGCTTGCAGCAGGGTCAGGGATCGGAGCGGAAATGAGACAGGCATGCGGCGCTGCATCTGTTGGTGGAATATTTGTATCGGGCATACTCACCATGTATGTGCTTCCGGTGATTTACAACATGTTTACAAGGAGAAAAAGCTAATATTTTTTTGTTCGAATAATGATGACAATAAGCCATAAACCCAAAAGGCTGGATATGAGGTAGCCTATTATCCCGAGCGCCGGATAGCCGAAGAATAAAGGACCTATACCGGTTGTTATAATCATTGATGAGCCGATGATAAGGGCCGCTATAATAACGCTGAATGCCACACGGTTTGAGATATTTTCAAGGGTGTGATTGAGGCTTTCAAGGTTTTCATGGCGGAATCTTATGGCAAGTTCATCACGATCAATCTTGTCTGCTATCCTTAGAATCCTTACAGGTATATCCTTCTGTATGGCTACAAATTTGAAGAAGGCCCTTTTTACAGCCTGCCATAATATCTCTGACCTGTAGCGTTTGGATGCAATTTTTCTAATATAGGTTTGCGCCTCAGTGACCACATTAAGTTCCGGGTAAATCTGTCTGGCAGTGCCTTCTGCTGTTACAAGGGCCTTTATCATGATAACAAGATCAGATGGCAATTTAAGCCTGTATTCTCTTAATATGTCTGTAATAGCCAGGAGCAGATGGCCTATATTCAGACCTTTTATAGGACCGGAAAAGAATAGATCAAGCACCTCGGATATCTCCCTTTCAAGTGCCCTGTCATCCACATCCCTTTCCTTGGCAGTAATCCTTAAAAGGGTATCCATTAAGAGGCTGCTGTCTTTTTCAACAATACCTCTTATAAGGTCTATCATGTCATAGCGGTCTCTTTCAGAAAGCCTCCCAACCATGCCCCAGTCTAAAAGGCACAGCCCCTTTTCAGTTGAATAGATTATGTTCCCCGGATGGGGATCTGCATGGAAATAACCATCTTCAAGTATCTGCTTTATGGCAGTGTTTAAACCCTGCTTTGCAATGGTATGCGGATCAGCAATATTAAGTGATGGTTCACTCAGTGCTGCGCCTTCGATAAATTCCGAAACCATTACCCTTTCTGAACAGTAATCAAGATACACTTCAGGTATATAAACATCGGGTTTATATGACCTTGCAATCTTCATATTCTTTGCCTCTCTGAAAAAATCCAACTCCTTCAGGAGGTTCCGCCTTGTTACCCTGAATAGGTTAGGAAGGTCATATATCTTGAGTTCTGTTGATCGTTCATGAAGGCGGTCTGCTATTGCCTTTAGTATATCAAGATCAACCTCCATCAGCCTTTTTATCCCTGGTCTCTGTACCTTAACGGCTACAGCAATGCCCTCTTTTTTTAAAACTGCCCTGTGGACCTGGCAAAGGGATGCTGCGGCAAATGGTGTCTGATTAAATTCAGAAAAGAATTGATCAATACTGCCACCCAGACTCTTTTCAAGTATCGCTGATATTAAACCATTATCAACTGTGGCAGCTTGATCCTGTAGTTTGCTGAGCTCCTTTACAAGATCGGGTGGAAGCAAATCAGGGCGGAGGCTCATGATCTGACCTATTTTTATGAATGTAGGCCCTAGCTCCTCCAGGATATGCTTGATCCTGACATAGGTACCTACATCCTTTCCCTCTTTGAATCCCTTTTTAAGAAGTTCTATGCCGGGGAATTCAAGCCTCTGTACAAGGTCTTCAAACCCGTATTTAAGCAGGGTTACGATAACCTCTCTGAACCTGCCCAGTCTTGCGATAGTACGAAAATGCAATCTCAGTTCACCTGTTAATTATTACCGG
Source organism: Desulfatiglans sp. (assembly GCA_012513605.1). Taxonomy (NCBI): domain Bacteria; kingdom Pseudomonadati; phylum Thermodesulfobacteriota; class Desulfobacteria; order Desulfatiglandales; family Desulfatiglandaceae; genus Desulfatiglans; species Desulfatiglans sp. The sequence continues at coordinate 94,079 of JAAZBV010000085.1, forward strand.
TTTTCTATTCTGCCGCTGTTCTATCTCGTTTTTCCAGCTCCTCTACCCTTTTCTGAAGTTCAGCCATCTCTTTCCGGCTGCACAGATCAAGCCCTTGCATGATCTTCTTTATGATGCCTGTGAACATATCTTCAAGCTCAGACCATTCGCGCTCGCCTGTTTTATAGAGTTCTTCCTTAAGGTTATGGGCATCATCTTTGCTTATCTTTGCCTCATCAACCATTGTGCGCGTGATCCTTTCTATCTTATCCTTTGTAAGAAACACAGCGCCAAGCCCTGAGAGTAGACCTTTTTTTATCTCTTCAAGCATGATAACCTCCTTTTTTGTTTTCAGGAATAATAACACTAAAGCTGCCAGTGGTAAAGCAGCGAGTTTACAGAACTATCAGTGGTGAAAACATTTCATCCACTGTTAATCCCCCGTGTATCCCGATGAGTTCCTTGTTTTTTTCCCCTGACAATGCTTCACGTATCATATAATTTTTCTTCATGATAAGGGTATAGTCACCTGTCCTCTGGTACAATTTCCTGTTTGGTTCATACAGGCCGAAAAAACCCTTTTCAATAATATCAAGGCTTTTATGCATACTGCAGTACTCTTCAAGGTTTTTACTGATATAGTTCTCAAACTCCGCCTCCATGCCAGGCCTGACATAACAGTATGCAACCCTCGGGTCTCCTGTAAGAGGCAGTGTAAGGGTATCTTTCAGGAGGAGGTGATCAGAGAGCCTTATCGTATGCCTTTCTGATGAATCTACCATCCCATGATCAGAAGTAACTACAAGGGCAGCATTGTATTTATCAAGTAACAGGGCAAGCCTCGAGATTTCGGTGTCTACCTTTTTTAGCTCTTCAAGGGTTTCATTGCTTTTAACCCCCTTTTCATGGGCTATTTTATCAATCTGATCCCAGTATGCAAAGATGAATTTCCTGTTGCCGCCTGAATCAAGGATATTTTCTATATTACTGAAAAATCCCTTGATATCTGAATATGCCTTTTTCTTTGAACCCTTTGTTATGGATGCTGAGCATTGTGAATTTGAATAGCTCTTATGAATAATCGAGTATGAGGCAGCGTCTAACCCCATAAAGACAGTATCCTGATCAAAGATATCTGTGAAGGGGATATTTCTTAAGGGGATACCGCCCGCCTTTGTTATAAAGGGGAGTATGCTTGTAATGATGCCTGTCTCCCTCAGGTATATGAACCAACCGGTTAGGCCATGCTGCTGAGGCGCAACCCCTGTTATAAGGCTTATATATGCAGAGGCAGTGCTTGATGGAAACACGGATGTCATCTTTCGTATGGTGTGTTTCTTTAGAAAAGTATCATCACCATATTCCATCAGGTAATTATATCCAAGGGCGTCAATAACTATAAAGACTATGTTTTTTTCTTTAAATGGCCCGATATCAAACCCGTTAAGCAGGGGATAAAGATAATCGCCTCCATAAGCCGATCTTATGGAACTTATCAGGTTAACAATACTGTTACCGGAATAGTCAGGGAGGAACGATGTAGATTTCATTTGTGATTTAGTCATAATTAACTATTAAAGGGTTTAAGTTTTGTAAAGGCACAGGGCGCAGGGTAAATCTTTAAAACGCTTTTTCCCAGCGCCTTGCCCTATACGCTCTGCGCAGCCTTTCCTTGAGCCTTGAGCCCTGAACCTTGCGCCTGGCTTTTATCCCATCCCCCACCTCTTAAACAGATCCTGATAAAGCGGCGGGAGCGGGAAGTTATAGTTCATCATATAATTAATATCCCTGTAGCCCTGTTTATACCCCTCGGTCAGTTTCTGCCCCTCTATCAGCTCCCCAAGTCTTGAACCAGGGAATGAAATTATAATTTCATCATCACCTGGTAATGCCCTCATATGTTCTCCAGGGTCAGGGAGCGCAACCATGTATTTCCGTTTCTGCATTACCGGTACCAAAAGATACGAGCATACCGGCGGAAAAAAGTGGTACATAACATCATCCTCCTTCTGCATAAAGTGAAGAGGCATAATAAGCCCCCTCATCTGCGCCGAATTTGAATAGATGATTATCACATCCGGTTCAAAGTTTACTGTCTTTAAAGGAGCTGAGACAATCCCTTTATATATACCTATTTCAAAGGCCGGAAACCGCATAAAAAGCCTGTATTCGGGGTCCTCAGGCCTCTCCACATGCCCATAGGCAATTAATGGGGCAAAGCAGTTATTGTCTTCTTTCAGCATGGCAATTGTCTTGTTATCTCTTCGTGATAATGCAAATGACTGGCACTGTGCAACAGGATGACCCAGGTCAATTGATGGCCTGATTGCGCCTGGAGGTATTGTATCTTCCGGTTTAAGCATCTTTACAGCAATCGGGGCAGTGCGAAGAGCAAACTTTCTCTCCAACTCTTCACCATATGAATTAAATTCCGATATGGATGTCATTTTGGTTTCTCCTTTGAATTATTAAGGATTAACTATAAAACTACTAGATTCCACGGTCAAGCTGTGGAATGACGAATTCTAAATTTGCCTTTATCATGTAATCCGGTCTTTCGTCCACGTCATTACCCGACTTGATCGGGCAATCCAATTCCATCTTCGTCATTACCCGACTTGATCGGGTAATCCAGTTTTTTGTTTTTTCATCCGGAATATCACAACTTATACATTGCTATATTCACAGAGATTTATCCTATCATATAAAATATTATTTGAAAGGATATATATAATTAATATATTGTTGTATCTCAAAAAAGAAGCAGATCGATTATAAATGATAAGGAGATGATAAATGCCAAAAATGAAAGGTGCAGAGGCATTAATAGAGGTATTAAAGAGTGAAGGTGTTGAATATGTCTTTGGTATACCAGGGGCAACAGAGGTGCTCTTTATGGATGCACTGGAAAAAACAACCGGTATAAAATATATACTTGGCCTTAATGAACTGGTATCAGCAGGTATGGCCGAAGGCTATGCCAGGGTTACAGGCAAGCCAGGTTTTTTAAATCTCCATACAGGGCCGGGTGTTGCCGGAGCACTTGCCATGCTATACAATGCACAGGCAGGAGGTGTTCCCCTTGTTATTACCGCGGGTCAGCAGGATACCAGGCTTTTACAGCAGGACCCCCATCTTACAGGCGATATTGCAGGCATGGGCAAGATATTTACCAAGTGGTGCACAGAGATACATCATGCTGAAGATATACCCATGATTATTCAGCGTGCATTCAAGATGGCCTTACAGCACCCACAGGGGCCGGTTCTTGTATCCCTGCCCCAGAACATAATGAATCAGGATATAGAATTTACCGGAAGAAAAAAAAGTACGATCTATTCAGGAACAAGGGCAGATGAGTCTGCTATTCAAAAGGCCCTTGACCTGATAAAGGCCTCTAATAATCCGGTAATCATGGTAGAAAGCGGTGTTACAAGATGCAATGCCTTAAATGAGGTTGTAAGATTTGCAGAGCTGACGGGCGCAAGGGTTTATCAGGCATGGATGTCAGATGTGAATTTTCATGTAAGGCATCCACAGTATATGGGTGACCTTGACCCCTCAATGCCAGGCACAAAAGAGACCCTTAAGGATGCTGACCTCCTGATTGGTGTGGGCTGTTCAGTTTTCAGTCCCAGCTTTTATAACCCTGAAGATATACTGCCGCAAAACATAAGGATTATGCATATTGATGAAAACCCGTGGGAACTCGGTAAAAACATGGTGACTGACTGCGGTATACAGGGCGATATCAAACAGGTGTTAACTGATCTTAACAGCGCCCTTGAAAACAGGCTTTCGGAAGAGATAACCAGGAAAATAGAAAATAGAAAAGAAGAAATAGAAAAGCAAAAAACTGAAAAAACCAATACTCTTAAAAAACAGATTGAATCCGAAAAAAACAGCATCCCGATTGCAGTATCCAGGCTCATGAAGGAGATAGATAAGCTTACAAATGAGAATACTATTATTGTTGATGATTGCTGGTCATCTTCACAGATGCTCAGGCAGGTTGTTGACCTAAAAAATGCCTGGCAGTTTATTCGTGCCCGCAAGGGCGGAAGCATAGGCTGGGGTCTTCCCGGTGCAATGGGTGCATCCCTTGGCGCTCCTGGTAAAAAAATCATAGCAGTGTGCGGTGACGGCAGCGCTGCCTGGGGCATGCAGAGTTTATGGACCGCTGCAAGGTATAATATCCCTGTAACATTTGTGATTACAAATAACGGGGTCTACAGGCAGGTGAAACTGGTAAGAAGACATGTGCTGGGCGATTATGTACTTACTGAAAAGCATGCCGGCATGGATATAGATGAACCTGTTATTGATTTTAAACAACTGGCAGAGTCAATGGGTGTCAACGGGGTTCAGGTCAAAGAACCGGGAAAACTTGAAAATGCTCTTAATGATGCGGTTAAGGATAATCATCCCAGGCTTGTCGAGGTGTTTATTGAGAATAAACCGAAGGTGTAGAAAAAGAGGGGTCCAGGATTCAAGGTGCCAAGGGTTCAAGTGGAAAAGATGAACGTCCAACATCGAACGTTCAATGTTCAACCTCCAATCGGAAAAAAAGGCAATGAAAAGATAATTTGTTCTGTATTCCATTGAACAATGTAGGGGTGGACCCGCGTGTCTACCCGGCATTTGGGTATGTGAACCGTTACCACTCGACCCCTGGAACCCTTTTTCTATTTATATGGATCCTCCCCATCCCACTTCCCACCGTTTGCCAGCACTGTATAAAGGGCATCATGAGTCATTGTCTCAAAGATGGTAAACTCATTAAATGATATCAACTCCCTGTCATCTACGTAAAGGCGTTCACTGGAGAGTTCTTTTACTGCAGGAAGCACCTTTGCGTTTCCACCACTCCACCCCGGTATGCCCGGACCAAATACCGTGATACCAGGTTTTGGACCCCATCCTTTTGATATGGTATAGGCACTCTCACGGTCATGGGGATTATGCACCTGGTTAAAACCCAGCCCTGTCACATAGGATATATTTAGGGGATTGAGTCCGAGCTTGTAATCCATGAACTCAGATGCAGCATCCAGATATTCCTGATCTCCGCTGAGACGATAATAAAGCATAGGCGCGCATGCATAGAGTGGCTGTCTTACATTGTGCCCCCAGCCTCCTGATTTTGAATTATTCCCTATTGGATATGCATGTTTCCTCAATTCATCTATGTTGCTGTCAGCAGCCTCTTTAATGGCATTTGTAAAAAATTGAACTACCTCAGGATCAACAGGCAACCTTTTTTCGACGATATAGGAATAGATATACGCAGGGTTATCAAAACCCGCATCATTCAGTGAATAACCCGGTGTAGCATAAATATTCTTTTTAAGTGCTTCAGCCGCCCTGTAAAGCTCTTTTACCTTTTGATGTGCCTCATCACTTCCTGTAAGCAAATATTTCTGGATAAAATAATAGAGCCTTTCAGGCGCAGCCATATCCTTTTCACTATATTTTAATGCCCTTTCCGCCCGGTCAAACAGTTGAGCAGATTTTTCCGGTTTATAGGGCTTTATTATCCTTGCAAGATGCATAAAGAGCCCCGCGCATGTCGTAGTGGCCCTTGCATCTATGGCTACAGTCCCGTATTTTTTAGTATCCCTGTCCATTGGAGCAGCAAATGGTTCAGGATACCCCTTTGTCTCAGTACCAAAGTGAACACTGCCATCTTCATTCTGCAGATATTCCCATGGAAGTGCGCCCCATTCTGCCTCATCGATTATATCCGGGATATTATTTGTATAGTTCTTGATATTATATTCAGAATCGAATTCTCCGGGGATGTCATACTGGTTGTCATAAAAATATTCAGGGAATGCCTCATATATCATCAGATTTATTATCGGGTTTGAGATATGATATGCCCTTCTGTCTGCATCTCCTGCATCATGGTATCCGCCGTAAACCCTGAACTCTCTTTCATTACCCTTAACCTCGATATTTGCCTCACCTATCGGGCCGTCAACATCATAAATAATGGTGTGACATGGTTTTTCTCTGATATCAGGATTATGTATGGGGCACCCGCACCGCTGCAAATACTGGGCACGGAACAGTAGATAGGCAGCGCGTTTTAAAAACTCACCCCCTACCCCGAATAGATATGAAGCGCCATAGCCTTCTACAACTATTTTATATGGTCCGCCCTCAGGCACTTTGGATAGATCAATACGATAGACAAAATCACCGGATGATTCATCATTGCCAATCTCATTAAGCTGACCTTTTAAAATACTCTTACCGGAGGAGGTTTGAATTACTTCATAACCCGGTATATTCCCATCTATTTTTTGGCTTCCACCAGTACCAAGCCAGATTGCGAAATTTGCATACCGCGTTTTTGATAAAGCGCTGTAACCCGCCTGATTAACCTTTATAGATTCACAAAGGATATCAGCGGAGTTAAATACAAACCTTTTATCCCCATAAGGGGTTTCCACCAGATATTCTTTGCCATCCTTAAGCGGTTCAGTCTTTATATAGATATGATGATCACATGGGTCAGCCTGCATGACATACTTATATATCCCTTTTGCAGGCGCTCTGTTAATTTTCCAGGCAGCCGTGTTACTGATATCCGCTTCATTGATATCAATAATGTCACTGGTAAAAACTAGTGCAAGAACATCCTTTGATGCAGTGCGAAGCTCTTTGAGTGTGAGTTCAGCATAGGAATTAGTACATGTAAGCAGGATTAGTGTAACAAATATTTTAAGATTTCGGGGCATGTAAATTATCTCTCCAATCACAATTTTACATTGCTTCATTACCACACATTAATATCCTTGGACGCTGTCTTTATCCTCTCCCCATCAGATTCTGTTAAGAACCTCTCTTCCACCAGCTTGTCTGTAACATCATATACCTTTTTAAGGTAATCCTGCTTAGCCGGGTATAAAGCCTTTATCTTTTCAGCATCAAAGGTCACCTTATACCCTGCAAGGGAACAGAAAAATCCGCTCGCCTCATCCAGTGCCTTACTGTTTCCGAAATATGTTGCCGCAGGCGCCTCAACATAAGGATGCCTTACACCTCCAAGGGCATTACCATGTTCATCAAGCTTTATTGTTATTCCATTTTTGCCAGGGGCCTTTTCTGTTACGATAGGCTCTGCCTTTGGCGGAGGGGTATTAGTTCTGATCCATGCGTAAAGATTCTGATAGGCGCTGTTCATGAAAAACTCTAATGGAAAATCAGTCACCCCGTATTGATCAATACCCTCACATTTTGTTACTGTATCAGGCACACCCGCCCTGGCCGAATCAGCAGAATTAGGCGAGTTATCCATGCTTTTTTTATTTACATGGGCTGCGCCCGGTATCTCATACCTTCTGAATCTGTCAGTTAGCTCATCATTGTCAGGCCGTCTGGCTACAACTGTAGAGTTAAGCAGGCCCTGGGTAACCACGCTTATTACAGGTACACCACTTGGTTTTATTGTTACACCCCTTTCTCCGGGGGGCACAGCATCTACACACTGGTTTAAGGGTACAATAAAGGCATCGCCATCACCTATCATGTAGCCGTCAAATATCGGCCTGCCATTAGCCATTTTTGCAGTATCAAGCGGGTGTATAAGATTGATATACGTTGTAAGGTAGCCACCTGTCTGTGAATAGCCAGTGGCAATAAGGTATTTCACATCATACCCCTTTAAAGGGTTTAAATCCTTGCCCTTAAGCAGTTTACCAACCTGGCTTACAATATCCCAGACAAGGCCGTTTTCTGTCTCTTTTGTTGTATCATTGAGGGTTGAAGGTTTTATTTCACATCTCTCCTTTTTTGGCGCAGGATTATCCATTGATAATACACTGTAGCGCTCAGGATTAAATTTTTTGAGTGCCTCAAGTGCAATGGGTTTTACTGTAATACCAACCCATATGTCGCCATTCTCTATAAAGAAATCCCTGCAAAACATCCATTGAAGATCCATATCAAACATATTTGTCGGGTTATTTAACTCCAGAACCACATTACCGCTGAACCGTGATTTATCCTCCGGACGCCTTACGAGTATCCTTGTAGTGTATGGTGCATCAGCCCATTTTACTATAACCTTTCCTGCTGGATCATAATCATAAACATTTGCCTTCCCGCTTACAAAATATTCCTCTTCTATGTAACCCGAGGATGCAATATTCTGCGGCACAACAGATTGGTCTGCCCCATTAAAGGGATATGATCCATCAGTCACATTGACAGGCCCTGTTACATTGAAATGGCTGATCTCGCCATTAACATCTTTAGAACATGAATAACAAAATAATATTAGAAAAAATATAGACGATACGAGATAGAGTTTCTTCATTTAATATTACCCCTATTTATGTGTTTTTTAAAAGGACAGCTATGTGCAATACAATGGTATTATTAAACCTTTTTGATATTTTCCGCCACCCTTTTCTTATATCTACAGTTTCATATCAAATTATTGCCTCATTGTAGAGCTACCAAATAAACCCTTTCCAGCCGATTAATGATAATCGAAAGGAAGATAACTATTTCATGCCTGATCAAAATTAATCATGGGGGAGCGATGCCATTACAAAAAATATTATTCTGGCTGTATCTATTAACAGGCATAGTTACCGGAATTATCGTGATGATAATGCCTGTTACAGGTATAGCACTCACCTATCAGAAGCAGATTACAAACTGGGCGAATAAAAAAAATCTGCATTATAAACCCAACTCCCGGTTCCCAACATCTTCCGGTTGCAGTTATCCAATTTAAGTAGTGGAAATGTATCTTACTGGGCCTTTTTTAAAGGTGTTGTATAAAGCCATAATGTATGCTCTGAGTTATCCTCGTTTGATATGATCTCTATCTTTTTATCAGGGATATATCCGAACAGATCATAATTGTGAAACACAAGCCTTGAACCGGGTTTGAGGGTCTCAAACTGTGGTAAAAGTCTTAAGTTCATTTCAGGTAGAAGATAAATCGGGAGCACATCCGCCTCACTTATATCCACTGTAAAGATATCTGCCTGGATAATCTTTACAAGGTCTGAAACATTATTTCTATCTGCATTCTTTCGGGATTCCCGAACCATAACCGGGTCAATCTCATAACCTATCCCTTTGCTGCCATATTTCTGCGCAGCCAGAACAAGCATCCTTGCATCTCCGCATCCAAGGTCAACAACAAGGTCATCCTTTTTCACCCCTGCCATGTGAAGCATCTGGGAAACAATGTCATATGGTGACCCTACATAAACCACATCAGGTGTCTGTATAAATATCGGCTCTTCTGTGCCCTCCCCTGCAAAAAGCACTGGCAGGCATAAAAAAAAGATAATCGGGATAATAAACTTTACAGAAAATTTGATCTTTTTCATGGTATCTCTCTCCTCTCGGTTTCAGGCTGATAAAATCAGTTTCAACGAAAAATAGCAAGGGATGGAAACCTCATAATAACATCCCGAACCGCCATATCATTCAGGCCCGAACCCTCCGCATACACGATACGCAGGTTTGGCATGGATATAAAATAGGATAGATCCATATCCGATATTGAGCATTTTTCAATATTCAATTCATTTAGCCTTGCCATCCCGGATAGAGCCTTTATACCCTGCCCTGAAATCTGTGTGTCGGCAACAGAAAGCACCTCAAGATTTTTGAAACGTGATATCTCAACCATATCTTTGTCTGTAATCCTGTTCCCGCTTAGATTCAGCACCTTCAGGGTGTCAACAGCGTTGATTTTTTTTAACACCCCGCCATCGATATTTGTATTCTGAAGGGCCAGTGCCTCAAGGTTAGTAAGACTGGATATCCAGGAAAAATCGGCCCCATCAAGATTGGTGTCATGTATGTAGAGCCGTTTGAGAGAAATGCACTTTTTAAGATGTTTTAACCCTTTAGCTGATATTTCACCCTTACCGATCTCAAGCCATTCAAGAGAAGGAAGATGGGGAAGATAACTCATTGCCTTGTCGTTAAACTCACCATTTTTTGCCTCTATCCAGCGGATATGACCATTCGGATCGGTCTGGACAGGGATGCCTGCCTGTGTGAGTCTGTCTACTGATTTTTTACTGTCTTTCGGGAGAACAGCATTATTACCGCTTGGGGACACATTACATGAAAAGAACAATGCTAAAACAACCGTATACCACACTCTCTTTAAATTTAATGCCATTGGAACACCTGTAATTCTGTTTTTTCATAAATGAAATCCTGTTTTTAATCGCACACAGGATAGTGAAAAAAGCCGTAGTCTTTATGTTTTTTTGTACTTCAAAAGACTACGACCTGAAAATCATACAACCTCAAAGGTAGTTATCGTACTTTTACAAACAGGGTGGCAATAATTCCAAGCACACAAAAAGGAATCATCCAGTAACCTGCAATTGCCCAGCTTTCCTGTAATCCTGCTGTTGCGGCATAAGCCTCCTGAATTCGTGGAAAAAGTATACCGGCAACAAACATACCTATGTTCTGAACGAAAATAGCTATAGCCATACCTATTCCGATGAACTGGGGTTTCTTTGCCACTTCAGGAACTGAAGCAAGAAGTACCGCTGCGAGAGGACCGTGCAGAATACCAAATACGAAGGTATACAGAGGAATCATATTGCCTTCAACTTTAAATGGGAAAAGGAAGGTTAAGGTCACAAGGGTAAAGGGAATAATAATCATAATCTTACGTTTACCGATAGTGTCAGATATCCAGCCTCCGATCGGTGATGAAATGATTGAAAACCCAAATACAAAAGCGGTGACAAAAGAAGCATACATAAGAGGACCTTTATCGAAAGTCGGAAGAAAATTTCTAAATTCCATCAGGAATGACGGGTAAACATTAGTTACTGCCATAACAACCAGGTTATAGCAGCCAAACGCGATACCAATCATCCAGAAACTGCGGTTAGCCATCCCCTGTAACAGGCTGGGAGAGGCATCCTCTCCTGGAGGCGGAGCAGGTGCGGGCGCCATTTCATCTGCCCTGGGCATACGAAACATAATTGCAAATATAATAAAGGAGAGAGCAGAAAAACCAGCGCATAACCACCATACATATTTCCAGCCGAAGGATGCATCAATTAATGGTGCGATAAGCAACATAACTATATTACCTATTCCAACGCTGGTTGCCCATATTCCTGTGGGTAGAGATGTTTTTTGTAAAGGAAACCATATGCTGATTGCCAGTGGCGCAGTTACCATAATCAGCCCCATCCCCACTCCTTCGATGAACCGTCCTACTTTGAGCATTAAAAATGTTGTTGCTAGGGCGCCAATTGTAGGCCCTATTGCAACTGCGGCAACAGAAATCAATGCAGTCATCTTGATTCCAAATTTTTTAAGAATAAAGCCGGCAGGAAGAGCAAGAACAAATCCCATGATCGAAAAGATGCCCATCAGATCACCTGTTTCGACAAATGTCACACTAAATTCCTTGTTTAGTGTGACCATCAGTGGCGGCACCTTGAACAAATTAAGAGTTGCCGACAATGTAACCATGTAAAGTGCAAACACTATTCCCCAGGCATAGGCTGGAGTTTTCGGGATTGCTGTAGATTGCTGATTCATTGGACCTCCTTTTTTACGTTATCCTATTGGAATAACGGACGAAAAATGGTTAATGAGAAGTCCCTGCAAGGGGCAGGACAAAAAAAATATATTTTTATGATTTATCGCGGGCGTATAATATTGTTGCTCTATCTCTTTGTCAAGAAAACTCATTTTAGTAGTTGACTCTGTATGGTGAAATAATTATTATAAGGCCAAAGAGTAAGATAAAATAAAAGAGAAAAAGGAGAAGCGAATAGGAAAAAGCAGTTAAACATAATTTTGAAAGGAGAGTAACTATGACGACACTACGAAACCCAGGCATCAACTTTCCCATCTTAAACGGTTTAGCAGCATTAATAATAACAGGTTTGCTTCTCATACTTTGCGTACAGCTTGTAAAATTCACCCCTCCAGCACCCAATGTAAAACATAAACCAATGTTTATTAATTATGTTCCTCCAGCAGATCTGCCTGATCCGATTGAGGAAGAGGTAATTACTCCAAAACCTATTAACCCTGTAAATAATACTCTACCTGAAAGGATTCAATATGAAGCGTTGCCGGACCTTAATACTGGTATAAATAAAATTGGCAATGTCCCGATACCTGTTGTAAAATCAGGGGATATTATTACAACACCTCGAAAGATTCCTGATATATATACACTTAGCCAGGTTGACCGCAAACCCCGCGTAATTCGGCCTTTTACCCCAATATACCCTTATGATGCACAGAGAAAAGGGATTGAAGGCAATGTGGTTCTGCGTTTTGTCGTGGATGAAAATGGAATGGTTCAGAACCCTGAAGTAATAAAGGCTGAACCGGCTGGTGTCTTTGAGCAGGCAGCACTTGCGGCTATCGTTAAATACAAATTTGACCCAGCGGTAGTGAATACGAAAAAGGTAAAATGTTACGCAGTTCTTCCGATTGGGTTCAGACTTAATTAGTCTTTATCCAAAAACTCGCATCTCCGCTTGCCCATCCTCAGGAATAATCTGCATCATAAGTGGATGGGGATCAGTTGGCTCCTTTACGCCCCCTTCGGGTGAAGGGGCCATAGAAACAGAACGGACAATCAGGGCCTCTATCTCTGAGACCTTCGCACCCATTTCAACCTTGAGCCTTACAGCATACCAGTTATTATTTCCATTTTCATTGATCCTGTCAAGAAGCCCTACCTGCCCTGTTTTTTCATCTATAACATCTACACGATAGGTGGGCATGGCAGATGCGGTATTCCACAGGCCGTCATTAAGATTAATACGCACCCCGTTTTCAGTATATTTTACATTTTTAGTCGTAGGTAGTTTTGAGGCATCATGAGCAGTAAGGGCATTAAGATATTTTGTCATAAATCCTGCCAGGCATTCACGGTTGCACTCACCTGAACCTGCTGCACCGGTTGAAACAGAAAGGCATAGTACAGAGACTGTTAACATGGTTAAGATTGTTCGTTTCATGGTATCTCCTTTATCTTTTTAAGTTATAATTGACCTTAAAACCAAAAGAAAATTGGCTCCTCACAAGAATTTGTGGGTGCCAGGTTAATAAAAAACTTGAAAGCATGAATCAAATCAAGTACTTCCTGTTGGTGACTAACCTATGGGAAGGAGGATATGATTCATGCTTATCGAA